>JAGBJJ010000032.1 GCA_017934525.1 Prevotella sp. | reverse complement strand
GTGGTCGCAGTACCACAGGGCCGAGCGGGCGCCCACGTCAAACTGACAGCGGTTGATTTTGAAGCCGTGCACATGCCAGAAGGGGTACTTGCCCCAGAAACGGCAGTCCTCGGCCTCGATGTTGCTGCATTCCTTGATGGCGCTCTCGCCGTCGCCTATCGTCACCTGTTCCAATCGCACGTTATGAGTTTCGAAGAGTGGGCGTTCGCCCTCGAAATGCTGGTTCTTGATTGTTTCCATTCTTTTGTCTCTTAAAAGTTTTCAGCTTGCAAAGATAATGAAAATGAGGCAGACTGCAAAATAAATAGTCTACATTTTTTTTCACGCTGCCGGCTGGTGTGCCGGCGCCACCATGCAACTATGGTCCTTATTCCAAATTGAAAGAAACGGAAATGATAGTCAATCTGATTTATGCGTAACTAGGAAAACAAAAGCAGGAGCCGCACGGCTGTGTTAGCTTAATTTAAGTTTAGGTTTTAAAATGTTAGTCCAACAAAACATAAGAAAATGAAAATAGTTTGTCTTGTAATGTGAATATTCTTACTTTTGCATGCATGTTAGCCCTGCTTTGTGTGCTGTTTCTGCTGTTGCCCGCGACGGCCTGCCCGCAGGTGCGCGGCGTGGTGGTGAGTACGGAGACTGGCGTCCCCGTGCGCGATGTAGTGCTCTATACCGACGTCGGCCACAAGGTGGTCACCGCTTGGGACGGCACCTACTGTCTGCCCGACTCGTTTGCCTCGGTCACTCTGGCGCATCCGAAGTATGAGCGCCGCGTGATGCTGCGCAGCGAGATGGGCGACACTATCAATCTGATTCCTGCGCTCTATGCCTTGACGGAGGTGGTGGTGATAGGGCGCCGTCGCAGCTATAAGAACGACTTCTATATACCGAAGGAAGAACTGAAGATGCTGGAGAATCAGTCGGGCAAAGGGGGCTTCAGTCCTGGCGAGATGCGGCGCCAGGCTAAGAAACGGCAGCGGCAGCGCCTGCAGCGCATCCTCGACAACTACTGAGCATGAAGTTTGTTTGTTTCTTCTGCTTTTCTTGGCAGTGTGCACTATTTTTTGTACCTTTGCACGCATGAAAAGACTTTATGTCCTTCTTTTTGCCAACCTTTTTTGTTTTGCAGCAGCACGGTCACAGGGCATCGCCCTCGGTCTGGGGCACCGCTCGCCCGACTCGCTGCGCACCTCCTACACCGCCGTGGGACTGCTATGCCACGCCGACTCGTTGCGTGGCGTGCAGCTGGGCGTCATGTCAAACATAGCCGAGAGTATGCGCGGCGTGCAGCTGGGTGCCCTGTCGAACATCGCCACGTCGCCCTTCGGCGGACTGCAGCTGAGCGGCATTTCCAACATAGCCATGGGCGTGGAGCGCGGCGTGCAGCTGTCGGGCGTGCTCAATGTGTCGTCGGGCCACATGCGCGGCTATCAGATGGGCACCTACAACTATGCCGACTCGCTCAGCGGCTCACAGCTGGGACTCGTCAATGTGGCGCGCTCACACCCCAAGGGATGGCAGGTGGGTATCGTCAACTATACCCGCGACACGGTGGCACATAAGATAGGACTGGTGAACATCAACCCGCTGACGCAGATTGACCTGATGGTCTACGGCGGCACCAGCTCGAAGCTGAACACGGCGCTGCGTTTCCGCAACCGCAGCACCTATAATATAATAGGTGTAGGCACTCACTACATGGGGCTCGACAAGAAGTTCTCGGGAGCACTGCAATATCGCATCGGACAGTATTTCCGACTGATGCCCAGCGGACGCTGGTCGCTCAGCGGCGACGTCGGCTTTGCTCATATTGAGACCTTCGAGCAGCATTCGCAGCGCAGTCCTGAGCGGCTGTTCTCTGTTGAGGCCCGCATGAATCTTGACTACAGCATCACTGACCGCCTGGGGGCTTTCGTCACCTTAGGCTATGGTGACACGCGCTACTACCACCATGCGCACCACTATCGCAGCCGGCCGATGGTGGAGCTGGGGCTGACCGTGAATACGAACAGGTTTGCCGCCACCGGCAGTGCCTTCCCCAGGGGGAGAGGTGAGGAAGGGGCAGCTTCGCACTTGTCGTCTGACGACTCACCAGCCTTAGGCGGAGGAGCATGGAGCGGGGCTCTTCAGGTCTTTGCCATCAACGCCCTTGTGCACGGCTTCGACCGCTTTATTCTTGCCGAAGACTTCGCGAAGACTACCATGCACACGTGGCGCCGCAACCTGACGAACAACTTCGTGTGGGACAATGACCAGTTTTCTACCAACCTCTTTGCCCACCCCTACCACGGCAACCTCTACTTCAATGCCGCCCGCTCCTCGGGGCTCTCCTTCTGGCAGTCGGCCCCCTACGCCTTGGGCGGCTCGCTCATGTGGGAGCTGTTCGGCGAGGTGGAGCCACCCGCTGTCAACGACCTTGTGGCCACCACCGTGGGGGGCATATGCATAGGGGAGACCCTGCACCGCGTCAGCGACCTCGTGCTGCGCAGCGATGCCTATGGCTTCGAGCGCTTCTGGCGCGAAGCCCTCTGCACCGTCATCGACCCCATGAAAGGGCTGAGCCGCATCATCAGCGGGCGTGCCTGGCGGCTTGACCGCAGCCGATTCTCAACCGGGCTGCAGCTGCCGGCTGTCGATTTCTCCATGTCGGTCGGCTTGCGCTATCTGGCCGACGACGGAGCCCTCTTCCGCGGCGAGCACAACCCCTACGTGAACCTATATTTGGAATATGGCGAGCCGCTCATGCGCGGCGAGCATAACCGCCCCTACGACTTTTTCGATGCCGAAGTCACCTTCGGTCTCTCCTCCAACCAGCCCATCATCAGCTACCTCAGCGTGCTGGGGCGCCTGTGGAGCACGCCCATGCTGCAGGGACGCCGCATGAATGCCGAGGTGGGCTTCTATCAGCACTTCAACTACTACGACTCGCAGCCCGTGAAAGACGGCACCAGCCTGGTGCCCTACCGCATTAGCGAGGCCGCCTCGTTGGGGCCCGGCATCATCTTCCAGTTTCCCGAGGTTGGCTCTATCACAAAACTCGAGCAGCGTCTCTTCCTGAGCGGCATACTGCTCGGCGGCACCCGCAGCGACTACTACAACGTGATAGACCGCGACTACAATATGGGCAGCGGCCTGAGCCTGAAGTCGAAGACGCACATCGAGCTGCGCCACTTCGGGCGTTTCATCCTGCATGCCAAGTATTTCTGGCTCTTCACGTGGAAAGGCTATGAGCAGAAAGACCTCTCTACCGTCAACCCGCTCTACCTCAACGCCCAGGGCGACCGCGGGCGTGCCATGCTGCTGGTGCTCAACCCGATGACGGAGTTCGACGTCGGCTCGCGTCTGAGTCTGGTGCTGTCAGGTTCTTATTTTGTGCGCAACACGCACTACCGCTATTATCCCGACGTGAGGGCGCGCACCTTCGATGTGCGTGCTGGCCTGACGTGGCACTTGTGAGAGTCTTGAAAGTTGAGCGAATGCGAAACTTGAGTGATATATCATTCCAAATTGTCAGTTCTTCATAGGTAAAAGCAGGCAATATAAACATCAGAAACTCAAACTTCAGAGATTGGAGACTTCCAGAATCGGTGGGTGATGTCTTCCCATTGCCCGTCGGCATTCTGACGGTAGAGACGTTGGTTGGTGGTGGGCTGCTTCAGTGGGCCCAGGTGGCGTATGTAGGGCCCTATCTTGATATAGTCGAAGTCGGCCTTGTTGACAGAGGAGGGCACACGCAGTCGCCCGCTGTACCAGGCGACGTGCAGTTGCGGGTAGGTCTCGTGGATATATTGTGCCAGACGGTTGACGCCTACGGGGTCGGCGTCGCCGCCCATAAAGGCGATGCAGGTGATATCGGTCCCATACTGCCGCACAAACATGTCGATGGCGTCAGTGGTCAGCGGCAGTCCCACATCGTCCCACAGGTACTGGCTGTGGCAGCCCGGACAGCGGCAAGGGCAGCCGGATATGTTGATGGCAAGCGTCGTCTCGTCAGGTATCTCCTGGAAGACGACGCCGGTGTTGACGTACTTCATCTTTAGTTATTATCAATTAGCAATTCGTAATAGGCAATGAGTCATTATAAGACAAATCATAATAACTCATTGCTCATTACTCGTAATTAATGAAACCTCACGCATGTGCGTAGTATCGCCGTGCGGCTTCTTCCTGACGGGCCTGCGAGAAGTTAGAGACGCGCTTCAGATAGCCGATGATACGGGTCATGTAGTCTATGTTCTTCGAGTGGCAGTGGGGGCACTCCTTCAGGTAGCGTTTGTCGATGTGCCCACAATCGTTGCATACGGTGTTGGGGATATTGAACGTGAAGTAGTTGCATCCCTCCTTGGCAGCTACCTTCAGCAGCTGCTTGTACTGCTCCTTCGAGAGGTGCTCCTCCAGATTCATGTGGAGGGCAGAGCCACCGGTGAGGTGCTCGATGTAGGGAGCGCCGTGGAGCTTGAATTTGTCGATGATGGTCATCGAGTCGTCCTCTACGACGTAGAAGTAGCTGTTGTAGCAGTCGCGCGGCACGAAGTAGCCGTCCTCGCGGTCCCATTTGGCGTGCTTCACGCCAACGTTCTCGGCCGGAATCATCTCGCAGTTGAACATCACGTCCTTCGTACGATACTGGCGGTTGTACTTCTCGATAAGTCCCAGTATGCCCTGCACGAAATGCAGGTAGTCGTCGTTGGGCGTAATCTTCAGTCCCATGAACTCGGCAGCCTCCACCAGGCCGTTGATGCCGATGGTGAGGTACTGTCGGCCTATGTTGATATAGCCGGCGTCGAAGAGGGGCAGCATGCCATGCTGCTGCAGCTCTTTGAGGTTCTCGTTGTAGGCCAGCTGTACCTTGTGGCAGAGGTCGATGACCTCGCTGAGATACTCCAGATAGTCCTGTCCGTGGTTCACGGCATACTGTATGCAGCGGTTCAGGTTGATAGTGAGTACCGACTTCGAGCCGGTCGACACGCCACCGGCGCCGAGGGTGTAGCTGAAGCCGTTGTCGGTAATCTCGTTGCGCAGGCGGCAGCAGCTGGACAGCGAGTCGGCATTGTCGCTCATATAGGTGAAGAACGAGTGTCCTTCGCTGTACATCTCAGCTGTGAAGTCGCCCCACTCCTTGTCCAGACACTCGCCGTTGCCGTCGGTCAGCAGGGCCATTGTCTCTACGGGGAAGGTGAGCAGCGTCTTGGTGCGCTCCTTGTTGAACCACTTCATGAACCGCTTCTGCAGCCATGAGAGTCCGGGCCAGTCGGGCTTCTCGCCGTTGGGAAAGTAAAACTCTCCGAAAATCGACTCGAAGTAATACTTATCATAGTAGGCCACGTTCCAGAACACAGCCTGGTAGTTGCGTGCGCCGGTGGGCTGGTTGAGCGTGTAGACAATCTGCTCGAAGCAGTCGGTAATCACCTTGTCGATGGTGCGGTGCTTCAGCGAGAGGTCTACCACCTCGTCGGCTCGTTCCCAGTAGTCCTTGCCATACTCCAGGCCGAGGAAGTAGTTCATATACATGAGAAACTCGGGCGTGGCGCAGGCGCCTGAGAGCATAGAGGACACCATGAATACCATGTTGGCGAAGCCGCCGCAGAACGACTTCAGGTTGGTCGGCGCCGTTGAGTTGCCGCCGATGGAGGCGGTGCCGCCGATGAGCCAGGGGTACATCGTGATTGATGCGCAGTAGTTGGCCAGCGACGTCTCGTCGTTCTTATAGATAAAGTGGTGCGTCAGCTTGTCGATGTATTCGTCGGCCAACTGCTTGCCGTACATCTTCTTGATGCGGTCGGTCAGCAGGCGGCGGTTCAGGCGGATGAAGTTCGATTTAGGCAGTTCGCCGATGAGCGTGGCGATGTTCTTGTGCTCCACGTTGGCGTTGGCGTCGTACTTCGAGCCTGTGGCGGCGTTCACCGACTCCATGTATTCCGAGAGGAACTGCATCTTCTGCAGCGTCTCGCGGTCCTCGGTGTGCTCCTGCCGATAGAGGATAAACGATTTGGCCACGCTGTAGTGCCCCTCGCGCATCAGCGCTTCCTCCACCTGGTTCTGAATGTCCTCCACGGTGATGTCGTCGTGGATGTTTAGGTGGCTGAGGATTTTTGAGATAGTAGCGAGGTCCGACGGTTTGTCGACACTCTGGAATGCCTTGATGATGGCATTCATGATCTTGTCGAGTGAGAAGCGTTCTTTCGATCCATCCCGCTTCGTGATGGTGAAGTTCTTGATTTCCATGATGTGGTAGTATGCCTTGTTTTGTATTTTAGTTATTGGTCGAAGTTTTCCGTTTTGGAAAACTTTTTTGTTTCCGTGCTTTAAAAAGTTTTCCGTTTTGGATAAACCCGATTCGGTTGCAAAGATACAAAATATATCTAATATAACCATAGGTTTTGCTGTGAAAATTTCAAAAAAAAGATGGTACGCTTTGTTCTCCTTCTGTTTTTCGGCAGAACTTCAGGCTTCTAACCTGCATAATTCATAGAGGTTTTCTCGTCTCTGATTTGTAGCTGTTTATTTTATGGCATTAGCCTCACGCGACAGGATTGCGCCGGATTACGATGTATTATGATAAGTTTTTTGAATTCAGCATAGCGTTTCATCT
>JAGBJJ010000004.1 GCA_017934525.1 Prevotella sp. | reverse complement strand
CGTGTCGGCCTGCTCGGCAGCCATCGAAGCGCAGAAGCGCAGGGCATTATACCACAAGGCGTTGAACTCGACGATGTAGCCCGAGCGGGGCACCACGGGGCGCCCGTTCGACGTGGAGTTCATCCACGTGACGGCCTGCTCGCGCCCATTGGAGTAGAGCAGCCCATTGTCGTCGAGGCGCAGGTTGGGATGGCCGCCACCCTCTATATACATCACGATGTCCCGCAGCAGCTTGCCGTATTTCTCGAAGCATCTGGCGCGCCCCTCAGCCTTGGCATACTGCTGCAGCGCCCACACACACCACAGGGGCACGTCGGGCTGATTCATCTCATATATCTTCACGCTGAGCGGGCGGTCTTCCATAAACTCACGCAACCCACGCTCAGCCGTCTGCATCACCAGCTCGAAATAGGCCGTCTCGCCGATGGCCAGCGTCAGACCGGGCAACGAGATGAACGTGTCGCGTGCGCGGCACTTAAACCACGGATAGCCGGCCAGCAGATAGCGGTCGTCGTTGGGCATGCGGTTGTGGAACTGATGAGCCGCCGTCACTAAGCAGTGATAGAAGTTGTCGCGCGGCACGCGGTCGTCGACCTCGTCCTGGAACACCTTCTTCAGCGTGTTGGTCTTGGCCGGCGCGGTAGAAGCAGAGAAGATGATGCTCTCGCCCTTGCGGATGGGCACCTCGAAATAGCCGGGCACGTAGAGATCTTCGTTGGAAGCATAGCCACGCTCCTGCTCCTTGGGATACTCGATGCCACGATACCAGTCGGGCTGGAAGATGAAGTCGTTCTTCTTGTTGAATTGCATGTAGAGCTCGGGATAGCCGGCATACATGCAGGTCTTGATGCCATTCTCCACCATGTGGTACTCACGGCTGGCCACGCTGTTCTCATGCGTGAACTGACGCACCGAGCGGAAGGCCAGGAAAGGGCGGAAACGC
The DNA here is from genome assembly GCA_017934525.1 of Prevotella sp. GTDB lineage: Bacteria > Bacteroidota > Bacteroidia > Bacteroidales > Bacteroidaceae > Prevotella. The sequence goes on along the minus strand of JAGBJJ010000004.1, from coordinate 2,329 downwards.
AACGTGGTGGCCGAATGGGCGTCTACCAGCGTATAGCGTATGAGGAAACGGTCTTCATAATGGCGGAAGACAGTCTCGCGCTTCAGCACGACGCCTCCCACCCGGTAGATGATGGTGGGCACCTTCGAAGCATCAAACTCGCGAATGTACTTGTGCCCCTTCGGGCTGAAGTTGTTGCCCTGATACTTGTGAAGCCCCAAGTTGAACTCTGCCCCATGCTGCACTACCGTACAGTCGAGCGACGACAGCAGCACGTGGTTCTCGTCGTCGAGCTCTGGCACGGGAACAACAAGCAGACCGTGATACTTACGCGTGTTGCAGTCGACAAGCGTCGACGCGCTGTAGGCACCACTGCGGTTCGTTCGAAGCAATTCGCGACGCAAACTCTCCTCGAGATTTGTCATCACTGCTCTTTCAAATCGTAAATAACTCATAGTTCCTATCTTAGGTTTGTTAGTTTTCTACTATAATTGTTTTGATTTTTCTCCAAAAGTACACATTTTCCTCCGTTTAACAAAATAATTACTGCACTTTTTTATTTTTTATTATTAAATTGTTTTATTCCTTGCAAAAAAACTTGTCTATTAAAAAATATTTTCGTACATTTGCTTCGACAAATAATTTATTTACATGCACAATCTCACTGACGAAAAGCTGAAGATTGCCATTTCGATGAAGTCCCTCTGGGAACCGATGACAGAACAGCAACGTCAATTTTTTCTCTGCCACTTGCAGATTTTTGAATTTGACAAAGACAAAACTATACTTAACATAGGCGACACCCCGATCTATCTGATGTATTTGGTTGAAGGCTACATGAAAGTATATGCCCAAAGTGCCGACGAGCGATTGCAAATGATACACATGGTTGAACCCGGTAGCTTCTTCGGATGCGGCAACTCGTTCTTCGACAGACCCTACCAGTTTTGTGTCAAGTCGGGCGTGCAGTCGAAAGCGGCTGCCATCCCACTGAAAGTCATCTACCACCTGATATGGGAGAATCCCAGCATCGCCATTGTCTTCATCAAAGAGCTGTCGGCACTGCTGGGCACATCGTTAAGCCATACCATCGCCATGACGCGGAAGCACATCCGCGGGCGTCTGGCCGACTCGCTGCTGGCACTGGCCGACAAATACGGCATGGAGGCCGACGGCAGTACGCTGTCTATCTGTCTGAGCCGGCAGGACCTGGCATCGCTGTCGAACATGACCACCAGCAATGCCATACGCACGCTGTCGGCCTTTGCCCAGGAAGGTATTCTGGAACTCAAAGGCCGCTGCATACGTTTTATCAATAGGGAGAAGCTGAAGCGTATCTCTGAGTTAGGATAACGACATCAAGAAGGGATAAGGAAATTTATCACCTCCTGCTCCACCTGCACTCTGTATTCGCCCACGGGCGTGCTTATCAGTCGACCGTCGATGCCCACAAAGGCACGGCTCGACTTCTCTACCACTATCTCACGTGTGCGGTAGGGGTGCACGTCATGGTGATTCAGAAAGCGGCCGGTGATGAGCAGCCACATGCCCGTAAAGAGCTTCAGCACCTTGGGATTGCAGACCACCGACACGTCGAGCAGCCCGTTGTAGGGCACGGCGCTGGGGGTCTGCCCATAGCCACGTGCATTGCCTATGCACACGGTCATCACCTGGCGGTCTACCACGTCGGTGTTGATGCGCAACAGCATACGGTAGCTCTGCCGGTGGAAGAGCAGCAACAGCAGCGACGTCAGGTACGACAGGGTGCGCAACCCGAAAATGTGGCGGGTCTGCCGGCGCAGGTTCATGATGTCGGCCGTCAGGCCAATGTTGACGCAGTTGAGGAAATAGCGGTGGCAGGACTCCTGCTTCTTGTTGACGTAGCGGATGCACCCCAGATCGATGCGGCGAACACGGCGCTTCAGGAGGTGGCCAATGATCTGCTCATCGTCCATGTCGGTGAAGCCCCAGAAGCGGGCAAAGTCGTCCATCAAGCCGTTGGGTATCAGGCCAAGCACAATCTCGTCGCGCACGCGCTTCTCCTCGTGCATCAGGCTGTTGACGGCGTCGTTCAGCGCCGAGTCGCCTCCCACGATGACGATGGTCTTATAGCCATTCTGCACGAACATCGTCACGATGCGATACACGCTGTCGCGACTCTCGCTCTGCACGAAGTCGTAGCTCACCTGGCGGGCGTCAAGCAACTGCCTGATGCGCTCCCACCGCTTACTGCTTTTGCTCTTGGGGCAATAGACGATGCCCCACCGTGTTGATTCTACTGCCACTGTTTTTGTTGTGTTTGGATAATAGGCATGTTTGTCCTCTCAGCCCAGCCAGGGTGCACAGACAT
>JAGBJJ010000031.1 GCA_017934525.1 Prevotella sp. | reverse complement strand
TCAGCACCCTGGTGAGTACATCGCGGCTTGGCTTAAACCCGCTTTTCGAGAGCGACAGGTAGCACGATATGCCCATAATGAAAAGGAAAAAGGGGAAGACGAGGTCGCAGGGCGTCATGCCGTTCCATCGTGAGTGCTGCAACATCTGGAACGACTCGCCGTAGCCGTTGTTCACCAGTATCATGCCGGCCACGGTGAGGCCGCGCAGAATGTCGAGAGAAAGAAGACGCTGTTTATTGTCCATCGAGGAACCTAATTATTTTAGTTGCTATTTCCAGGACATTGCCTTCCGGCTTGGCGACGTAGGTGTTCTGCTGCAGGGTCCAGGGTTCCTCCATGGCATACCAGTCAATCTTCACCTCTTGTGGCAGCGCCATGGCAAATAGCTCTGCCGACGTCTTGTTAGCGTTCGGCCCGCCGCCCAGCAGTTCGGGCTGTGGCTTCAGCTGGGCTTCCATCTGCTCGAGCAGTGCGTCGAAGTAGGTTTTCCAGCGCGGGTAGTAGAAGTCCTTCAACAGGCCCTGCCACTCCTTGTGGGCATAGTCGCGCAGTCCGCCGGTGTCAGCGCAGAAGCGGTTGCCCCATGTGGTTATCTGCACGCGTGCATTCCATTCGTAGAGGCGCTTCTCCTCGGGCGAAGAGCCGCAGCTTCTGGCCGCTTCTGTCCAGTGGCCCAGGCGGAACTCCGGGCGTGTGCCGAGCAGCTCGTCTTGCAGGAGCAGCATCTGCAGGAAGCGGTCGGCATTGCGCTTAAATCCTTCAATGTTGAAAGCCTTATAGTCGGCTATGGTGTGCTGATACTGGATGCGTGCTTGGTCGGCCAGAGCCTGACGTGTAATGTCGACGAGGTCATATTCGTAGTTGTTGTGCCCCCTGAGGCTATTAGCCGCAGCAAGCATCAGCCGGGCAGCCTGCCTGGTGGCATTCGGGTCGTAGTAGTTTCTCATCTTCGACCACGACGAGGCCTGAAAGTTGTTGAGCGAGGGCCTTCCGCAGAAGATGCTCTCATGAGGTCCTTGCTGGTTGTTGCCGGCGGGGCAGTTGTAGATGCTGTGTATGAGCACGTTCCAGGCATCAAGCAAAGCGCTGTTGCTGAGGCCGTAGCGCGCTCTTACGTAGTCTTTTATCCACTCTTCTTTCGTGAATTTCTCGTTGCGCCATGGCAGCTCGCTCATCAGTTCAAACATGACGGGGTTGTTCTCCGACCCCTCCATGGTGAACCCGATGCCGCAGCAGTTCCGCTTGTCGCCGTAGAAGTTGTCGAGCAGCTGGTCCATGCGTCCGTGCAGCCCCACGTTGTTGCCAAAGTTTTCAAGCAGGCAGAAAAGCCATTGGTGCTGCCCGTAGCCTTCCTCCCGTCGCCAGATGCTGGCCGGGCCGAACATGGGTCGGCACTCAGAAAAGAGGTCGAGCACCAGCAGGTCGCCCGTCTTCAGCGCATTGGCCATCTCGGGGCGCGGGTTCTCAGTCCAGCCCTGTATCACCCAAGTGGCCTTCGGGTTCACTCGCTTCATGGCAGCCATCAGTTTGCGTCCGGCCTCGGCATAGTCGATGGCAGCATCGTCTTTGCTCTCGTGGAAGGGGTCCATCGAGTAGTAGTCGGCCCGGCCGAAGAGTCTGGTCAGCTCCTCGTAGTATAAGGTGGCCACCTCGTCGAAGCGCTTGTCGGTGGGCAGAAGGTTGGCCGGCCGCTGGAAACCGTTCCACAGGCCCGCGTCGCTCACGTTGAGCCCCAGTCGCTCTTTGGCGTCATGGGGCACCATGCCGCAGTAGCCTGGCAGCACGGGGTGCATGCCCAGCTCTTTCATGCGCTTCAGTATCTGTTTCTGCAGTTTCTCCTGGCGGTCGTACCACGAGCGGGGCAGGGGGCCGCCCCATCCCTCCAGGTTGTTCATCTCCCACCATGCCAGAAAGGCAGGCCCGGCAATAAACTGGCCTATCTGCTCTTCCGAGTAGCCCAGCTTGAGCAGCACGTTGCGCCACACGCATTCCTCGCCCACAATGGCCAGCGGCAGGTTCACCCCGTGCAGCGCCATCCAGTCTATTTCCTGCTCCCAGCGCTGCCAGTCCCAGAAAGCCATAGAGTAGGAGAAGGTGCAGTAGTTGAAGTCGTAGCGCAGCGTCAGGTCGGTCTCGTGGCGTTCGGGCTTCTCTACGCGTGGCATCACGGGCGGCAGCTTGGCGTGCATCTGGTTCCACGTCAGGTGAATGCCGGCGTAGTACTTCAGATACCAGTTGAGCCCCGAGGCGATGTTCACCCACGAGTTGCCCCTCACCGTCACGCGGTGTCCCGTCTGGTCGAGCTCGAAGAAGTCACGCTGACTCTTCTGCAGCTCTATCTTGAATTTCTTTGATGCGCCCCTGTCGATGCGCTCCAGCAAGTCGTCGACGGGAGTGGCGCTGAGTTGGATGCATGCTGCACAGAAAAGCAGCACGAGAAGTTTTTTCATTGTCGGAGTGTTATGGCTTTATTTGCGTGCAAAATTAGCTACTTATTTTCTAATATGCAAATGTTTTCGTCTTTTTCGTCGCCGTCGGCCCGTGTTTAGCAAAAAAAAGAGTGCCCCGCAGATGGAGGGGGCACTCATATTGAGAAAGGTTGTGGAGTATTAAAGGTCAATCTTGTAGCCCAGGGTGAGCTGGAATACGCCGTTCTTCGAGTCGCTGCCGTCGAACACCTTGGTGGCGCCGAGGTTGTAGCGAGCGTCGATGCAGAAGTTATTAAACTCGTACGACATGCCCAGGGGGATGCTGAAGTCAAACGACTCGGCTTCAATCTCGTTGTCAGACTTGTTCTTGTAGTTGAAGCCCCACACGGAGATGTCAGTCTTGTTGGTAGTCTTGGCCAGCATGTTGAAGCCCGGCTGTATGCCGAACTTCACGGCCAGACCCTTGGCAATGTAGAAGTTGGCCATGATGGGCACGTTGATATAGTCCACCTTGATGGTGCTCGAACCGAGCGTGTTGTCAAACTTGGCACCCTGCATAGAGTAGAGGGCTCCACCCGAGAAGCTCAGAAACTCGTTTACCTGATACTCCACCTCGGCACCTACGGCCACGCCGAAGCGCGGGTCAGAGTCTTTGGTGTCGGTCAGTGTGGCCACGTTGAGGCCCACCTTGGGCTGGAAGTTCCATGAACCAATCTGATGCTGTGCAAACGTGCAGACTGACGATGTCAGAAGCCCTGCAATAAGAAATAACTTTTTCATAACATTTTTATTTTGTAATGAATAAAACTTTTATCGGCTGCAAAAGTAAGGAAAAAAGTAATACGACGTCACTTTTTTGTATAAAATATCCTTGAAAAGTGTTAAAAACAGATTTTTTGCCTCATAAAATCGCCGTAACGACAAGTCAAAGGGGGCCTTTCCTATGAATAAAAACAATACTCCGTTCATGATTATTCGTAGCCGTGGCGGCGGCAGACCTGGCTTTCCAGCATGAATTCCGGCCGTAATTTGGCTGATTTTGGCCGGAATCATGTGAATTATGGCCAAAATTTTTTGCTGATGTGTAGGTTTTTGTCTACCTTTGCATCCCGAAAAAAGGCAAAAGAAAAAAGATTTAGGAGCAAAGCAACAATGAATTATCTTGGTGAAACCATCTCATTAGGAGTGGCCTTCTCGTGGACCATAGCTGCATTGGCCAGCGAAGTGGGCACCCGACGTCTGGGTGTGATGGCCATGAACGTGTGGCGTCTGGGCTTGGCTTTTGTCGTGTCGTGTCCCTTCATGTGGCTCACCATGGGGGCGCCCTATCCCGTCTACGCCAGCACTGCCACGTGGGCATGGCTCGTCGTCTCGGGCATCGTGGGCTACTTCTTCGGCGACTGGTGCCTGTTCAACTGCTATCTGTGTGTAGGTTCGCGCATGGGCCAGCTGTTCATGACGCTGGCGCCCATGTTTGCTGCCTTCGCTGCCTGGATGATGATAGGGCAGACGCTCACCTGGGCGGCCGTGGTGGCCATGGTGGTGACGCTGCTGGGTATTGCCATCACCGTGCTGGGGCGCGACGACCACCATCATGTGGCGGTGACGCTGCCCCTGAAGGGCATCGTCTATGGCATCGGTGCGGCGCTGGGCCAGGGCTTCGGGTTGGTGCTGAGCAAGATAGGCCTCGACCACTACACCGGCGACGTGCCAGCCGTCGAGTTGGCTGGCGTTGTCGACTATCTGCCCTTTGCCTCCAACATGATACGCTGTCTGGCCGGTACGCTGTGTTTCTGGGGATGGCTCGTAGTCAGCGGCCACGGCGGCAAGATGCGCGAGAGCCTGCATGAGCATAAGGGATTGGCTTGCACCATATTAGCCGTTTTCTTTGGACCTTTCATCGGGGTCGGCTTTTCGCTGATGGCCGTGCAGTACACTGCGGCTGGCATAGCCAGCACCATCATGGCCATGACGCCCATCATCATCCTGCTGCCTTCGCGCTGGCTGTTCGGTCAGCCGCTCACGGTGCGCGGTGTGTTGGGAGCCGTCATCTCCGTCGTCGGCGTGTCGCTGTTCTTCCTGTTGTAGTTTTTCTTGAATGTCGATGGTTGAATTCAAATGTTATTTATTCATAACAGACGCGCGTCGTTTCAACTAAAAACAGTATCTTTGCAAATTGAAATAGAAAGAAAGCATAGAAGCAAATATGGAAGAGCAAAAAGAACAGAAGAGGATCAACCCCTTCTTTGAACCCTATGGCACGCCTCATGACACGGTACCCTTCGACCGCATCCGCCTGGAAGACTATGAAGAGGCCTTCATGGAGGGCATACGCCGCGACAACGAACAGATAGACCGCACCATCAATAATCCGGCCAAACCTACCTTCGACAATACCATCATCGACAAAGACGACAAGACGGAGGGCTACTACGACCTGCTCGACCGTGTGTCGACCGTGTTCTTTAATCTGCTCTCGGCCGAGACTAACGACGAGATGGACGCCCTGGCACAGAAGATGCAGCCCATCCTGACGCAGCATGCCAACGATGTGCGGCTCAACGAGCGGCTTTTCGAACGCATTAAATACGTGCACCGCCATCACCGCAAGCTGACGCCCGAAGAGAAACAGCTGCTCGACAACTGCTACGACGGTTTTGTGCGCAGCGGTGCGCTGCTTGATGCCGAAGGCAAGGAGCGCCTGCGCCGGCTCACCGAGGAAGCCTCGATGCTCTCGCTGCAGTTCTCTCAGAACCTGCTGAAAGAGAATAAGGCCTACACGCTGCACATCACCGACGAGGCCCAGCTCAGCGGACTGCCGCAGACTGCCATAGATGCTGCTGCCGCCGAGGCCAGCCAACGTGGTCTGGAAGGCTGGGTATTCACGCTCGACTTTCCAAGCTATTCGCCCTTCATGACCTATAGCACGCAGCGCGAGTTGCGCCGCCAGATGTATATGGCGCGCAACACGGAGGGCATACACGACAATGAGAACAACAACCTTGAGGTGTGTAAGCGCCTCATCAACCTGCGCCGCGAGATAGCACAGTTGTTAGGCTTCAAGACGTATGCCGACTATGTGCTGAAAAACCGCATGGCCGGCAATGTGAAAAGCGTCTACCGCCTGCTCAACGACCTCATCGACGCCTACCGCCCGACGGCCGTGAAGGAACAGCAGCAGCTGGGGCGCATGGCTCAGCGCATGGAGGGGCGGCAGTTTAAGATGCAGCCTTGGGACACGGGCTTCTATTCGCATAAGCTGAAGTTGCAGAAGTATAATATCGACGCTGAGATGCTGCGGCCCTACTTCCAGCTCGACAAGGTTATCGGCGGCGTCTTCGGTCTGGCCAACCGCCTCTACGGCATTACGTTCAAAGAAAACAAGGACATTCCGGTGTATCACCCCGACGTGAAAGCCTACGAGGTGTTCGACCGCGACGGTAGCTACCTGGCCGTGTTCTATGCCGACTTCCATCCACGTAAAGGCAAGCAGGGTGGGGCATGGATGACTGAGTATCAGGGGCAGTATATCAAACCCCTTCCAACCTCTCCGAAGGAAGGAGTTAACGTCCGTCCCCATGTCAGCGTGGTGATGAACCTGACGAAGCCTACCGACGGAAAGCCCGCCCTGCTCACGCTCGGCGAGGTGGAGACCTTCCTTCACGAGTTTGGCCACTCGCTCCACGGCATGTTTGCCAACACCCGCTTCGAGAGCCTGAGCGGCACCAACGTGTGGTGGGACTTCGTGGAGCTGCCCTCGCAGTTTATGGAAAACTATGCCGTGGAGAAGGAGTTCCTGCGCACTTTCGCCTTCCACTACGAAACGGGCGAACCGCTGCCCGATGAACTCATCGACCGCATTGTGAAGAGTCGCAACTTCATGGCTGCCTCGGGTTGCCTGCGGCAGGTGAGCTTCGGTCTGCTCGACATGGCCTACTACACGAAGAAAGACGAGTTTACCGACGACATCATTGCCTTCGAGAAGAAAGCCTGGCAGCGTGCCATCATAGGCGAACAGCGCACCGACACGTGCATGACCACCCAGTTTTCGCACATCATGGCCGGAGGCTACGCGGCCGGCTACTACAGCTATAAGTGGGCCGAGGTGCTCGACGCCGATGCCTTCGCCGTGTTTAAGCGCCACGGCATCTTCAGCCAGACCACGGCCCAGCGCTTCCGCGACGAAATTCTCTCGAAGGGAGGCACTGAAAACCCAATGACACTTTATAAACGCTTCCGTGGCGGTGAACCCACCATCGACGCACTACTGAAACGCAATGGAATCAAACGACAAACAAAGAAAGCTTGACCACCGCTACCTGCGCATGGCCCGCATCTGGGCAGAAAATAGCTACTGCCAGCGCCGGCAGGTGGGCGCTCTGGTGGTGAAGAACAAGATGATCATCAGCGACGGCTACAACGGCACACCCAGTGGCTTCGAGAATGTATGTGAGAACGAAGACGGACTCACCAAGCCCTACGTGCTGCATGCCGAAGCCAACGCCATCACTAAGTTGGCCCGCTCGTCAAACAATAGCGACGGGGCCACCATCTACATCACCGCCTCGCCCTGCATCGAGTGCGCCAAACTCATTATCCAGGCCGGCATCAAGCGTGTGGTCTACGGTGAGAAGTACCGGCTCGACGACGGCATCCGGCTGCTTGAGCGTGCCGGCATCGAGGTGGTCTACATGGAAGTGGAACAACAAGCAGAAAAGAAATAAGACAGAGATGAGCACCAACCGACAAAACCGATTCTCGCCGCTGTGGCTTGCCTTGGCCGCTGTGCTGGGCATCTTCATCGGCACGTTTTATGCCAACCATTTCTCGGGCAACAGACTCAATATCATCAATTCGGGCAGCAACAAGCTGAGCAACCTGCTCTACATCATCGACGACCAGTATGTAGACACTGTCAACATGGCCGATTTGGTGGAGAAGGCCATGCCGCAGATACTCCTTGAGCTCGACCCGCACTCCGTCTACATCTCGGCCAAGGATGTACAGACGGCCAACGACGACTTGCGTGGCTCCTTTTCCGGCGTGGGCATCGAGTTCATCATACGCAACGACACGCTGCGGGTGCAGAATGTGATCAGCAACGGCCCTGCCGAGCAGGCAGGCGTCATTGCGGGCGACAAGATAGTAATGGTCGACGACTCGGCCTTCACCGGCAAAGACCTCTCCAATGAGGAGGCCATGCACCGGCTGAAGGGCCCGAAGGGCACCCGCGTGAAGCTGGGCATCGTGCGCTATGGCGAGAAGAAGATGCGCGAGATTACCGTGAAACGCGACGAGATACCCATGAAAAGCGTCACGGCCGCCTATATGCTCGATGATGAGACGGGCTACGTGAAAATCAAGAACTTCGGCGAGAATACCTATAACGAGATGCTCATTGCCCTGGCTGAGCTCTCGATGGAAGGCTTCCAGCAGCTTGTCATCGACCTGCGCGGCAACACTGGCGGCTACCTGCAGTCGGCCGTGCAGATAGCTAACCAATTCCTGCCCAAAAACCGTCTTATCGTTTACACTGAGGGCCGCCGCTCGCCGCGCGAAGACTTCTACAGCGACGGTCGGGGTAGCCATCGCGACATGCCCCTCGTGGTGCTCATCGATGAAGGCTCGGCCTCGGCCAGCGAGATATTGGCCGGTGCCATACAAGACAACGACCGCGGCACCATCATTGGCCGGCGCTCTTTCGGCAAGGGTCTGGTGCAGAAGCCGGTGGAGTTTACCGACGGCTCAATGATGCGCCTCACCATAGCCCGCTACTACTCGCCTTCGGGACGCTGCATACAGAAGCCCTACGTAAGCGGCCTCGACAAAGACTATGAGGAAGACCTGCTCATGCGCTATCAGCACGGCGAGTTCTTCTCGCAGGACAGCATCAAGCACACGGGCCCCGAGTTCCATACGCGCAACGGTCGTCTGGTGTATGGCGGCGGCGGCATTACGCCCGACATCTTCGTGCCTGAAGACACCACCGACTATACCTCTTATTATAAGGAGGCTGCCATGTCGGGGCTCATCCTGCAGTTTGCCTATGACTATACCGACGCCAACCGCGAGCGACTGAAGGACTTCGACGACGAGGTGTCGCTGGTGCACTATCTGAAGCGTCAGAACCTGGTGGAGCAGTTTGCCCAGTATGCTGACAAGCATGGGCTGAAGCGTCGCAACCTGATGATACAGCGCTCCCGCCGTCTGCTCGAGCAGTACATCATGAGCCGCATGGTCTATAACATGCTCGACGAACAGGCATGGCTGCAGTATCTCAACCAGGACGACCCAGCCATCCGCGAGACACTGCGCATCTTCCGGGCCGGCGAAGCCTTCCCTCAGGCCCCTCAGGCCGACGAGAAAGGTAAGAAGAACAAGAGGGTGGCCGCTGCCTACGACTATCGCTCCACCCATCATGTGGGTAGTATGGTGGCGCTGTGGCGGGCGTAGTCAGCAAAAAAAGGAAATTAACAGAATCTTATGTCGGCAATCACTTGACTGCCGACATAATTGTTTAGTTTGCCGATGAATTCCTGGCGGCGCATCGAGAGGTCGGTCCTCAGTGCCGGCACACGCAGTCTGACGTAGAGCGTCTGGTTGCGTATGGTCAGGTCGGTGGTGTAGCGGGCAATAGCCTCGCCTGCCACTATGGGCCATGAGTCTATCAGTCGCTTCTGCATGAGAGGCGTCTCCAACCCCTGCGAGCGCAGGTTGCGCAAGATGAGGTCTCCAATGGGTTTTACGTCGCGTTTAAACATCGTCTGTCAGTCAGTTTGCCGACACCTTTCCGTCGTCTACGTGAAACAGCTTATAGTCGAAGTCGCCGTGCGACAGAATCTGGTCCATGTGGTCGCGGTTGGTGTCGGTGATGAATATCTGTCCGAACTGCTCTCCGGCCACTAGTCGCACAATCTGCTCCACGCGCCGTGCGTCGAGTTTGTCGAAAATGTCGTCGAGCAGCAGCAGCGGTGTGGCCTGTGCCCGGCTGCGCTTGAGAAACTCAAACTGGGCCAACTTCAGGGCGATGACAAACGTCTTCAGTTGCCCCTGCGACCCTTCGCGCCGCATGGCATGGCCATCAAGCAGCATTTCCAGGTCGTCGCGGTGAATGCCGTGCAGCGAGTAGCCCACGGCGCGGTCTTTCATGCGGTCGCGCCGTATCACGTCGAGCAGCGGGCCGCGCTGGCAATGCGACGTGTAGCTCAGCGTCACCCGCTCGTGGCCTTCGGCAATCACCTCATAGAAATGCTGCAGCAGCGGCGCCAGCTCGCCCACAAACTGTTGGCGCTTGGCAAAGATGCGCTCCCCCTCGCTGGCCATCTGCTCCTCCCATAGTCCCAGCAGCTCCGCATCGGGCTCTTCTTCCGCCTTCAGCATGGCGTTGCGCTGCTGCAGAGCCTTGTTGTAGCGGTTCAGCGCGTCGATGTAGCTGTGGTCCAGCTGCGCTATCACCTGGTCCATCAGGCGGCGGCGCTCGTCGCTGCTCCCCTCCACCAGCAGCGTGTCGGCCGGCGACACGAGCACGATGGGTATCAGCCCAATATGTTCCGACAGCCGCTTATACTCTTTCTTGTTGCGCTTGAAGTGCTTTTTAGCTCCGCGCTTCATGCCGCATGTCACCATCAGCTCCTCTTGGCCGTCGAGATAGCGACCCTCCAGCATGAAGAACTCATCGTCATGACGAATGACCAGCGAGTCTTGCGTAGAGTAGGCCGAGTGGCAGAACGAGAGGAAGTATACGGCGTCGAGCACGTTGGTCTTGCCTGCCCCGTTGTGGCCGATGAAACAGTTTATCTTCGGCGACAAGTCGAGTGTGGCCTCTGCTATGTTCTTATAGTTGACTATTGAAAGGCGTTGCAGAATCATCCTAAATACATAATTTTAGTGCAAAGATAGTGCAATCCGATGGAAAAAACGAAAAAAAAAGGAAATAAATTTTATAATCTGCAATATTTTGATTAACTTTGCGCCCGCAAAAGTTATGCGGACAAATAAAAAAGACAAACAATAATGACTGACAACAAAAAAAGACAAGGTGCTCCCGTAGAGAAGGAGACCCTGAATCAGAATGAGGCCTTCGTCCTCAAGTACAGAAACGCAATCATTGCCTGTGTGGCCGTCGTGGTGCTGGCCATCGTGGGTGGCATTTTCTGGCGCGATCACACCCGCGGCACGCAGGAGAAGGCCAGCACTGAGATGTCGAAGGCTCAGGAGGCTTTCGCCATGGCCATGCAGACCAACACACCTCAGGCCTTTGAGCTTGCACTCAATGGCGACAGCCTCGGCCACGCCGGTTTCCTGGCCATCGCCAGCCAGTACGGTTCTACCAAGGCTGGCAATCTGGCTAACCTCTATGCCGGTCTGTGCTATGCTCGTCTGGGCAAGATGGAGGATGCCGCTAAATACCTCGAGAAGTTTAATGGCGTCGGTGACCAGATGGTGTCGCCTGCTGTCATGGGTGCTTTGGGCAACGTCTATGCCAGCCTGAATCAGCTCGACAAGGCTGTCAGCACCCTGAAGAAGGCTGCCGAGAAGGCTGACAACAACTCTCTCTCTCCCCAGTTCCTCATCCAGGCCGGTGAGATTCTCGAGAGCCAGGGGCAGAAGGCTGAGGCTCTGAAACTCTACCAGCAGATTAAGGACAAGTATTTCCAGTCAGCTCAGTATCAGATTATCGACGAATATATCGAGCGCGTGAAATAAATTTGCACAATGGCAACGAAGAACCTGTCAGACTATAACGCGAGCAAGGTGCCCGATGCATCTAACATGATTTTCGGCATCGTTGTGGCAGAATGGAACCCCGAGATTACCGGAGCCCTGCTCGAAGGCTGCGTGTCAACGCTTGAAAAGCATGGTGCGCTGCCCGAGAACATCCACGTGAAAACCGTGCCCGGTTCTTTCGAGCTCATCTATGGTGCCCATCAGATGACGCTCAACGACGGCTACGATGCCGTCATCATATTGGGCAGCGTCATTCGCGGTGAGACACCCCACTTCGACTACATCTGCCAGGGCGTCACTCAGGGTATAGCCCGCCTCAATGCCACCAGCAACATACCTGTGGTCTACGGGCTGCTTACCACCAACGACCTCCAGCAGGCCAAAGACCGCTCTGGCGGGCGGCTGGGCAACAAGGGCGACGAGTGTGCTGTGGTGGCCATCAAGATGGCAAAGTTCTGAGTCTTCGAAACATAAATATTGGATGAAAGGCAGGGAGTCAGCGCGATTCTCTGCCTTTTTTGTTTGCATTCTCATTTTTATTTACTACCTTTGCGGTCAGTAAATTTGTAGCTTCACTATTATTACTTGAAAAATGAAACTTATCAGTTGGAATGTCAATGGACTGCGAGCCTGTGAGGGCAAAGGCTTCAGCGAAGTGTTCAGAAACCTCGATGCCGACTTCTTCTGCCTTCAGGAGACCAAAATGCAAGAAGGTCAGCTCGACATACAGTTTCCCGGCTATACGTCATATTGGAACTCTGCCGACAAAAAAGGCTACTCCGGCACCGCCGTCTTCACCCGCCACACGCCGCTCACCGTTACGCGGGGCATGGGCATTGACGAGCACGACCATGAAGGGCGTGTCATCACCCTCGAGATGGAACAGTTCTTCCTTGTCACCTGCTATACGCCAAACTCGCAAGACGGGCTGCGCCGTCTCGACTACCGCATGCAGTGGGAGGCTGACTTTCGCAGCTATCTGAAGCGTCTCGATGCCCAAAAACCCGTCATCCTCTGTGGCGACCTGAATGTGGCCCACGAGGAAATCGACATCAAGAATCCCAAGACTAATCGTCGCAACGCTGGCTTCACCGACGAGGAGCGACAGCAGTTTACTGCCCTGCTGCAGAGTGGCTTCACCGACACATTCCGCTGGAAGTATCCTGACCAGATTACCTATTCATGGTGGTCGTACCGCTTTCAGGCCCGGCAGAAGAACGCCGGCTGGCGCATTGACTATTTTGTTGCCTCTGATCGTCTTCGTCCCCTCATCGCCGATGCTAAGATTCATACCGACATCCTCGGCAGCGACCACTGTCCCGTGGAGCTCGACATCGACTTGTAACATCACTCAATTATGCAGATGACATACGCTCCCCTTCGCATCGTGCAATGTCTGCTCGTCAGCCTGATTCTCGTCTGGGGACAGCCCGCCAGCGCCCAGGAGACTCTTTCGCTGGCCGGCTCTTGGGACTTTGCCATGGGCGACACGCCCCGTTATGACGACTATGTCATGCTGCCTGGCTCCATGCTCACCAACGGCAAAGGGCACCCTGTCAGCATCGACACCCGTTGGACGGCCACCCTCTACGACTCGTCCTACTACTTCAACCCCTACATGGCTGAATACCGCCATGCAGGCCAACTGAAGTTCCCTTTCTTTCTTACGCCAGAGCATCACTATGTGGGCAATGCCTGGTATCGGCGTAACGTCTATGTGCCGCAGTCGTGGAAGAAGCAGCGCATCGTACTTTTCCTTGAGCGCCCCCACATTGAGACCACCGTCTTCGTCAATGGTCATGAGATAGGTCATGAGATGTCGCTCTCTACCCCCCATGTCTACGATGTGAGCCGTGCTATCCGCCCTGGCGAGCGCAACGAGATAGCCATCCGCGTCTACAACGGTATCGAGAATGTGAGCGTGGGGCCCGATTCCCACAGCGTCACTGACCAGACGCAGGGCAACTGGAACGGCATAGCCGGCCGTATTGAGCTGCAGGCTCGCGACGGTTATGTCAACATCCGCCAGGTGCGCGTCTATCCCGATGCCCAGAGCAACACGGCTCACGTGGAGGTCAGTCTTGAGAACCATGCCAGCTGGGGCATGTCCGAGCATGTCGTGCAGGCCTACGAGTATAATCTGGAGTACGACCTCGAGGAGATGCGCGGCGGCCAGCCCACCGGTGCCCGCATGCACGGCTTTGTGGGCGAACTCGAAGGGCAGCACATGTCGTTTGACATCAACCATCTTGCCACGTGGGATGAGTTTTCGCCCGTTAGCTACCGCCTCACTGTCTATGCCGGCAACGACAGCTACCAGACAGTCTTCGGTCTGCGTGACATCAAAATAAGTGGGCGCCAGTTCTACATCAACGGCCGTCAGCTCTTCATACGCGGCACTGTAGAGAACTGCTGCTTCCCCGCCACCGGCTATCCGCCTACCGACGTCGACGAATGGCTTCGTGTCATGCAGCAGTGTAAGCGCTACGGCATCAATATGATTCGCTTCCACAGCTACTGTCCGCCTGAGGCAGCCTTCGAGGCCGCCGACCGCATCGGCATTTATTTGCAGCCCGAAGGCCCCGCATGGGCCAACCACGGTGTGCTGCTCGGCCGTGGCATGAAGATTGACCAGTACCTGCTCGACGAGTCGAAACGCATCATCGACGCCTACGGCAATCACCCCTCCTTCGTCATGATGGCGGCCGGTAACGAGCCGGCCGGCGACTGGGTCGACTACTGCCGCAAGTGGGTGCGCACCATGCACAGCTACGACTCCACAAAGGTCTATTGCGGTGCCAGCGTTGGTGGCGGTTGGGCGTGGGACTATGGTTCGGAGTACCACGTCAAAGGCGGCGCCCGCGGGCTCGACTGGAACCACCGTGCCCCCAGCAGCGACGACGATTACTCTGACCAGATAGCGTTTCCGCGCAACTACGAGGGCGAGGCTCCCAGCGATCAGCCCATACTGGCCCACGAGCAGGGGCAGTGGTGCGCCTTTCCTGACCTGAGTGAGACATCGCAGTATACCGGCGTCTATAAGCCAGGCAATCTCGACATTTTCCGCGACCTCTTGCGGCGTGGGGGCATGGAATCCATGGCTGGGCGATTCCTCATGGCCAGCGGTCGTCTGCAGACGCTCTGCTATAAATATGAGATAGAGCGCAACCTGCGTACCCCCGGCTATGCCGGCTTCCAGCTGCTCGCTCTCAATGACTACAGCGGCCAGGGCACAGCCCCCGTGGGGCCACTCAATGTGCACTGGCGTGAGAAGGGGTATGTTGCTCCCGCCCAGTGGCGTGAGTTCTGCAACAGCCTCGTCGTCCTCGCACGCTTCCCACGCTTTGTCTTCTCCGCTGCCGACACGCTCTGCGTGCCCGTCGATGCCATGAACGCCTTCATAGGTAATCTCAGCAACTGTGTCACTACTTACGAGATATGGCAGAACGACACACTCCTCTTCGCCGCCGACACGCTGGCCGAGGGCACCGTGCCGCTTGGCCGCACGCGCGACATTGGCATCATCCGTCAGCCCCTGTCGGCCGTCAGTCAGCCATCTAAGATGACTCTCACCGTCACCATGGGCAACATGGTGCGTAACCACTGGGACTTCTGGGTATATCCCGAAGTGGTTGACGGGCTGAGCAGCAGCGAAGTCTTCGAGACCGACACTCTCGACGCACGTGCCTTAGAGGTGTTGCGTGGCGGCGGCTGCGTGCTGATCACCGCCGCAGGGCGCGTCACGCTGGGCAGTGATGTGGTGCAGACCTATCTTCCTGTGTTTTGGAACACGTCGTGGTTCAAGATGCGCCCGCCTCACACCACGGGGGCATACATCGATGCAGCGCACCCACTCTTCCGCTATGGCTTCCCCACCGACGATTGGGCTAACCTCAACTGGTGGGAACTGCTTAACCATGCACAGGTAATGAACCTGTGCGAATTGCCGGCTGACTACCAGCCACCCATCCAACCCATCGACACCTGGCACGTCAGCCGTAAGCTCGGCATGCTCATAGAGGCCAACGTCATGGGCGGCCGTCTGCTCATGACCACCATCGACATCGGCAGCGACCTCAGCCACCGGTTCGTTGCCCGCCAGCTGCGCCATGCCATCATCAGCTATATGCTGAGCCCCGACTTCCGCCCCTCGCTCACGCTCGACGCAGAGACCATCCGCCATTTCTTCACCCGTCAGGCTCCGCCCGTAAACATGTTTACCAAAGACTCGCCTGATGAGCTGAAACCGAAACTGAACTGACGTTCAGGCGTCGAACTTCAGTTTGGGCAACCCATCAACGATGTCAATCAATGACGTCATAAGCCAAATGGCCAATCATACAAAGGCAGCATATATCGGTACAAGAAAACACAACAGCAGCTACCCTTCCTGTTCCGTTCATAGGACAACATTTTTTTTGTTCTGTCAAGACTTTTGCAAACGGGTGCAAAGAGAACTTGCTCCCGACTTTGCCTCGCATTGCTAAATCTGTTGCAAAATTACAAGTGAAATGCGTTGAGCTGACTATGCCAATCGGACAAAAATTATTCTAATCGTACATTTTAGGCTCATAACTCGCTGATGCTCATGGGAAACCCATGAATATTTTTTATACTTTTTAAGAAATGAACATTTTTAATCTCCAAAAGGAGTTTTTCGAAGATTTCTCTTCATTTTTTTGCCATCAGGAGCATGATATTTCACAGATTATTTGTAAATTTGCAGACAGATAAAAAATAGAATAATGAGTTCACAAAAACGATATGAGCTAAACTAACTAACTATCATAATCATATGCAACATGACAAGGAGGGATTTAAAGCCACCCCACAGCCTCATGATGAGCCTTTTAACATTTATGGAAACCGCAAACACATGCGATTGATTTTAAGAGCATTAACAGCATATATTTCAATCTGCTTCCTGCTCGTTTCGTGTGGAGAGAAGCTTGCGGGAGCCTCTGCCGTTGACCGACGGTTGGTCGACAGTATCGTGCGCTCCACGCGCGACATCGACTCGCTCGCCCTGCTGCAAAAGCGGCTGGAGGACGAGGGCGACAGAATCGGAAGTATCATTGCCCTGAGGGAATGGGGCAAAGCCCTACGCAACGAGAGCCGCTTCGAGGAAGCACTGCGCACCCACAGCGAGGGATTGCGCCAGGCCGAGGATATCGGTGACACCATCGAATGGGTGCAGGCCCTGAACAACATCGGCACCGACTATCGGCGCATGGGTGTGCTCGACGTGGCGCAGGAGTACCATTACCGCGCATGGATGCTGAGCGAGGAGTGCGCCGATACCTCGTTCATGGCGAAGAAAAACCGTGTGATGTCGCTCAACGGATTAGGCAACATCTACCTGTCGCTGGGCAACTATGAGCGTGCAGACAGCGCGCTACGCATTGCACTGGCGGGCGAAGAGCAGCTGAACAGCGCGATAGGGCAGGCCATCAACTACGCCAATCTCGGATCCATCTACGAGCACCGGGGGCAGACGGACTCTGCGTGGGTCTGTTACCGCCGCTCGATGGAACTAAACTTAGAGGCTGGCAGCAACCTTGGCATCTCGCTCTGCCATACCTACTTCGGCTCACTCTATGAGAAAGCGCAGCAGTACAGCAGGGCCACCGAGGAATACGAGGCGGCCTACCGCATGATGCGGGACTCGAAGGATGACTGGCACGCCTTGAACTCGCTCATTGCCCTTGCGGGTATCTATCATGCCACGCGCAATGATGCCAAGGTAATGGAATACCTCGGCAAGGCAAGGCTGGTAGCGGAACGCATAGGCTCGAAGGAACACTTGGCTGAAATTCACACCCTATATTATAAGCACTACAAGCGACTGGGCAACTACCACTCGGCCCTGACTGCCTACGAGCAGGCCACCGCCATGCAGGACAGCGTACTGGACATGGAGAAGGTGAACCGCATTCAGAACACCAGCCTCAGCATTGAACGCAACCGGCAAACACGGCAGATGAACGAGGCGCGTCTTCGTCTGGAAAAGGAACGCACGACGAAGAAAGCAAGTTACGTTGTCTTCACCATCGTGGTGGTTTCGCTGTTGGGATTAGTAGCTCTGCTACTCTATATCCAGCGCATCCGCAAGCGCAATCACCAGACCTTAAAAAGGCTTTCAGATCTGCGCGAGAATTTCTTCACCAACATCACCCACGAGTTCCGCACGCCGCTCACCGTGATACTTGGATTGAGCCGCGACCTGCAAGCCACCGATGCGACGGACGTCAGGGAAAAGGCGCACATCATCGAGCGACAAGGAAAGGGCTTGCTCACGCTTATCAACCAACTGCTTGACATATCGAAGATTAAGTCGGCTGTGGGCAACGCAGACTGGAAGAGCGGCAACATCACCGCCCACCTCACGATGATTGTCGAGACCTATCGAGATTATGCCCGCAGTCGTAATATTGACTTGCAGTTCTTCAGCAGAGAGGAGGTGAAGATGGACTTCGTGCCCGACTATGTGAACAAGGTAATGAATAATCTGCTCTCCAATGCTTTCAAGTTTACGCCTGAATACGGCAAGGTGAGTGTGACGATGCGGCGCGATGGCGAAAAGCTATTTATCGACGTGGAGGACACGGGCGAGGGCATGGACAGTGAAACGCTTGCCCATGCTTTCGAGCCGTTCTATCAGGCGGAGAGTGATGCACGGCACGTCGGCACGGGCATAGGACTGGCACTCGTGAAGCAGATTATAGATGCCGTGGAGGGAACGATAACGGCAGAAAGTACGATGGGCAGAGGCACGACCTTTCACATCAGTATGCCGATACGCAACAGAGCCGAACAGCGGTTAGCCGCTACATCGGAGACCAATACGCCGCTCCTGCCCGAAACCAGAACGGCACTTGCCGACAGCGAAGGGGAAGATAGTCAATGCCGGCTGCTCGTCATCGAGGACAACTGCGATATTGCCGCTTACATCGGCTCGCAGTTTTCCGGTCGCTACGCTGTTTCTTATGCGGAGAACGGTAAGGTGGGACTTGAAAAGGCACAAGAACAAGTGCCCGACCTCATCATCACCGACCTGATGATGCCCGGCATGGACGGACTGGAGGTGTGCCGGCAGGTGCGCGGCAACGAGATTACCGACCATATCCCCATCATCGTGGTAACGGCAAAGGTTACGGAGGAGGAGCGCATCAAGGGACTGGAAGCAGGTGCCGATGCCTATCTTGCCAAGCCATTCAACACCGACGAGATGCGCACAAGGGTGGAGAAACTGCTTGACCGCCATCGACGCCTGCGTGGCAAGTTCAGCAAGAATGCCGACACGGACAACGATAAGAACACTCGGCTCACGGATGCAGAGCGCCGCTTTTTGGCCAAGACGGTCGATTTCATCTATCAGCTTATGGACAAGCGACGGCTGGATGTGAACACTCTGGCGGATAGACTCTGCATGAGTCCCCGACAGTTCCACCGGAAGCTGGTGGCCATCACAGGCGACTCTCCTGCCTCATACATGCTGAAGATAAAGATGCAAAGGGCACGCCGCCTGCTGGAAACCAAACCCGGACTGACAATCGAGGACGTAGCCGACCGCTGCGGCTTCGAGCACACACCCAATTTCTATAGTGCCTTCAAGAAGATGTACGGCATCACGCCTATGGACTATCGCAGGGGAATCGGTATTTGATTCCATACAAGTCGCGGACGATTCCTACCGGACGGACATGCTCATGCGCATGTTCCGTTCGGTATTTTCAAAAAAACTTCAGGGAGGTTTCCTTGCTTCAGTCGTGCTGCAATGTCTAAAGGAAAATGTTAAACAGCGAAGAGGGACGGGGCTGCTATTAGTGTAGCTGCCCCGTCCCTCTTCGCTGTTGGGGATGATTGCTGATTAGCAACCTTTACTCGTCATGATGCGGAGCACGAGGTCGTCGGTCTGGCACATGGCGTCGGCACCAATGGCGGTGAGGTTGTGGATGGTGCGGTCGATGTCGTCGTCGACGATGCCCTCGGCCGATGTGACGCATTTGCCCTCCATGGAGAGCAGAGCCGACATGACGGCGGTGCTCACGCCCGAGGCAATCTTGAGCGCACACGACGGCTTGGCACCGTCGCAGAGCATGCCGGCGATGTTGGCAATCATGTTCTTCACCGAGCTGCACACCTGCTCGTAGCCGCCACCCATGAGGAGCGTGATGCCTACGCTCGAGCCGATGCCGGCGACGACGCAGCCACAGAGGGCCGACAGGCGACCAAGCGACTGCTTGATGTAGATGGCGGTGAGGTGCGAGAGCATGAGGGCGCGGATGAGCTCTTCCTCAGTGTTCTCGTTCTCTTCAGCATAGACGCAGACGGGGTTGGTAGCGCAGATGCCCTGGTTGCCCGAGCCAGAGTTGGACATGACGGGAATCATGGCGCCGCCCATGCGGGCGTCGCAGGCCGAGGCAGTGCGAGCGATGATGTGGCTGTAGATGGAGTTGCCGAAGATGCCCTTAGAGAGGGGGCGGTCGATGGTCTTGCCCAGATTGTGGCCGTAGTTGCCTTTGATGGCCTGGTGTGCAGCCCCGATGTTGTAGTCGCGGGCTGAGAGGATGAAGCTAATCTCGTCGAGCGGTGCGGTGGTGGCGAAGTCGTAGACCATGCGCAGGCTGAGCTTGATGCCGCCCTGCTCCTCGTGTTTAGCCTCCAGGCCTATGTTGCGGGGGGCATCGGCTGTGGAGCCGGCATAGACGATGTTGGTGTGAGAGCCGCTGATGATGGCCGTGGCGCTCTTGCCGGCTGCTGAGCAGACCACCTCGGCGTAGAGTTTCTCCTGGATGCCCTCTTTCAGGTGAACGCCGATGCGCTTCTCGTTGATATACTGCTTGCCTTGCTCCAGAGAGTCGGGTGTGAGATCTTTGATAACCTCCAGCTGGTATTCGCTCTTGCCGATGAGGGCACCGAGGGCAATGGCGATGGGCAGGCCTATCATGCCTGTGCCGGGTATGCCTACGCCCATGGCGTTTTTCAGAATGTTGGCACTCAGGTAGGCCTCGATGCGCTCGGGCCGCTGGCCCAGCACTTCGGTGGCGCGTGCCGCACAAAGAGCCACCGCCATGGGCTCAGTACAGCCGATGGCGGGGACTACCTCCTGGTTTACCAGGTCGATAATCTGTTGACGTGTTTTCTTTTCTATCATAGTCATTAGGATTAAATGAATAATGAGTAGTGAATCACTCATTTCTCATTACTCATTTGAAATGGTTATTTCTTATAGTTGCTCAGTCCTTTCTCCAGGAACTCCACGTACTCGCTGATATTCTCGTCGTAGGAGCGCAGACCGTTGAGGGGTTTGCCCGTCTGCGGGTCGAGCAGCACGTAATAGGGCTGCGTGTTGGCGCCAATCTTCACGCGCTGCAGGTAGCTCCACTTATCGCCGATGGTGCGCAGCTTGCGTGTCTGTCCGTCGACGTCGGTCACCTCGATGGGCTCGGGCAGCGGCGTCTTGTCGTCGACGAAGAGCGAGATGAGCACATATTTATTATTCAGGATGTCCTGCACCTTGGCATCGGTCCATACGGCAGCCTCCATCTTGCGGCAGTTTACGCAGCCGAAGCCAGTGAAGTCGACCATCACGGGCTTACCCTCGGCGCGTGCGGCAGCCATGCCCAGGTCGTAATCGGTATATTTAGCCTCGACGGAACCGGTGTAGAGGTTGAAGTCCTGCGTGTACATGGGAGGTGCGAAAGCCGAGATTGCCTTCAGCGGAGCACCCCACAGGCCGGGTACCATGTAGATGGCAAAGGCCAGCGAGATGAGGCCCATGAAGAACTGTGGCACGTTGGTGCGGTGCTGGTCGTCGTCGTGGGGGAACTTCAGCCAGCCCAGCAGGTAGGCACCGAGCAGCCCGAACAGAGCTATCCAGAGGCAGACGAACACCTCGCGGTCGAGCAGACGCCAGCCATAGGCCAGGTCGGCCACGGAGAGGAACTTCAGGGCAAAAGCCAACTCGACGAAGCCGAGCACCACCTTCACGGTGTTCATCCAGCCGCCCGATTTAGGCGCAGCTTTCAGCAGCGAGGGGAACATGGCGAAGAGGGTGAAGGGGATAGCTAAGGCAATGGCGAAGCCCAGCATGCCGATGGTGGGAGCAATGATGTCGCCCTGGGTGGAGACGGCTACAAGCAGGAAACCCACGATGGGGCCAGTGCACGAGAACGACACGAGCGTCAGTGTGAAGGCCATGAGGAAGATGGAGAGCAGGCCGGTGGTGTTCTCCGACTTCTGGTCAATCTTGTTAGACCAGCTGCTGGGCAGCGTCAGCTCGAAGGCTCCGAAGAACGAGGCGGCAAAGACAATGAGCAGCAGGGCGAAGAAGATGTTGAAGATGGCGTTGGTGCTGAGGGCGTTGAGCGCCGAGGCGCCGAAGAGCAGCGTGACCACAAGGCCGAGCACCACATAGATGACCACAATGGAGAGACCGTAGGTGATAGCTTCGTTGATGGCCTTTTTGCGGTCTTTGTTGCGCTTCAGGAAGAACGACACCGTCATGGGAATGATGGGCCATACGCAGGGCGTGAGCACAGCGAGGAAACCGGCCAGCAGACCGCTGAGGAATATCTTCCACCACGACATCGAGGAGGCGTCTTCGCCGCCACGTTCCAGCTGGCTCAGTTCGTCGGTGATGGGAGCCCAGAGGTCGTTGCCGTTGACGGGAGCAGCAGCCACGACGGCGGTATCGGTCTGCGCGGAGTCGGCGGCAGCCTCAGGTTCTTCGGCAGCAGGCTCCTCAGCCTCTTCGGCCTTGGCATCCTCGGCCACAGCGGAAGCCTTGCCGCTCTGCTTGAACTGCACCGTGGTGGGGGGCATGCACATCTCGTCGTTGCAGGCGCCATACTCCAGATAGCAGTCGATGGTGTATTGGGGCTTGGTGAAACGAATCTTCTGGACGAAGGCGCCCTTGTTCTCGAAGAAACGCAGGTTGGTGCCGAACATCTCATCGAACTTCTCGGTCACCTTGCCGCGTGGCGTCAGCTTGCCCACCAGCTCCACGCCGTCTTTCTTGTCAACGTTGAAGGTGGCCTTTGTCGGGCCGTCGTCGGTGATGTCGGTCGAGTAGACGTGCCATCCTGGGTCGATGGTACAGTTGAATACGATTTCGGCCATGTCGCCGTCGAGCATGTTCATCTTCGAGGTGAAGTGTACGGGATCAGCCATCTGGGCCTGTGCCAACAGAACAAGCACCAAAGCGTTAAGTGTTGTAAGGATACGTTTCATATTTGGTATTTTAGTTATTATTTATGCTTATGCACGTTAAGGTGGTGCAAAGGTACATTTTTTCTGTGATATTTCTAATCTTTTAATATTTTTTAATTATATATACTCAGTCTTCTTTACCTCTCCATCTCCTGTGAGTTATTTACTGTTTGCTCACGACAGAGGGCTCCTGGTGCGACAGGCTGTCCAGGTATGTGCTGAGGGTGAGGGCATCGGTATCGGCATCGGTGAACACCTCAAGCAGCACAGGACGGGGCGAGTCGTCGATTAGCAGCTGTGGCATGGCGGCTTGCAACTGCTGCTGGGTGTGGGCCGAGAGATAGACGACGTCGTTCTGGCGGCAGATGCCCTCGGCCGAAGTGTGGTGGGCTGCCGCCACGAGTACGTCGCGGGCGGCACTTTTTTCGAGTCCTTTAAGTTGACGGAAGATGCCGCCGCCGCCGTTGTTGAGCAACAGTATGCGCAGATTGCCTCTGAGCTGCTGGTTCCAGAGCGAGTTCTGGTCGTAGAAGAAGCTGAGGTCGCCAATGACGCAGACCACGCCATAGGGGGCCACCAGAGAGCTGCCCACAGCGGCAGACAGCGAGCCCTCGATGCCGTTGACGCCGCGGTTGCAGCTGACGTAGTGGTCGGCATAGATGTTGGCCAGACGAACAGCCGAGCTGTTGGCGTAGTGCACGCTCCATGTGCGCCCAGAAGCTGCCAAACTCTGCTCAAAGCATCTGACTGCTGCCATCTGCGAATAGGGCGGCGAGAAGCGGGCGGCGTGGTCGGCTGCCTGGTTGAGACGCAGGTGCCAGCGGCGTCGGAAACTGGCAGGCCCGTCAATGTCCTGTGAGGAGCCAGCGTGGCAGTTGTCGCCCTGGGCAATGGCCTGAGCGATGAACTGCAGTACGTCGGCTGGGCGGGCTCTGACAAGCAGCGACAGATGGGTGAACGTATCGGCCAGCTGGCCCGACTCGCTGACGGCGGCAATGGTGGCATGACTGCATGAGCGGAGAAACTGTTTCAGACGCTTGCTGACGAGGGTGCCCCCCAGGACCAGCACAAAGTCGGGGCGGTAGTCGGGGGCATCGCCGATGCTGACGAGCGCCTCGTCGAAATGATTGGGACAGGGCAGGTCGGCCAGTGCTTCATGGAGCACCACGGCATAGTGGCTGATGCAGTTGAACCAAGGTTCTTGGACGACGCTGGACAGCGCAGCCTTGGTCTGGCCCACCACGATCATGGGGCGTCGAGCCGCGAAGAAACGCGGCAGCAGCTCGTGGCCAATGAGCTCGGCATCGGTAGTCATGGGGATGGCGCGGATGACGCGCTCGGAGGGCAGCGAGTCGGTGGTGAAGTCGAAAAGTGGTTCGTGGATGGGCACGTTGATGTGCACCGGGCCCATGCCGTCGGCAGTGGCGGCAAGGAGTGCCTCGTTGACCAGACGATTGCAGTGCCACCACTCATCGGTGGCGGCTCGGGCGGGCTCGGGCAGGTTGACTGCCTTCTTCACCAGCTGGCCGAGGGCGCCCGCCTGCCAAATGGTCTGGCCGTCGAGCTGATCGATCCACATAGGGGGACGGTCGGCTGAGATGACCACCAGTGGCACATGCTGATAGAAGGCTTCGGCCACGGCGGGCGACACATTAAGCAGGGCCGAGCCCGACGTGACACACACGGCCACCGGCGCCTGCAGCTGTTGCGCCATGCCGAGAGCCACAAATCCTGCCGACCGTTCATCGGTGACGGGGTGGCACGTAATCTGCGGGCATGTGTCGAGGTTGTGTACGATGGGGGCGTTGCGTGAGCCGGGGCACACCACGGCATGGCTGACGCCGTGCTGCAGGAGCAGGGCTGTCAGTATGTTGACGTTGTTTTTGTTGCTATACACTTTTCTCTGTTATTTCTCTTTTTCTTTTCGATACAGCGATGCTCTGCCGGTCTTGGCATTCTGTCAATTGGCGCATGGTTTGCATCTTGGCCTCGGTTTCGGCCCACTCCTGTTGCTCCACGCTCTCCGGCAGCAGTCCGCCGCCGGCATACAGACGGAAGTGGGTGGTGAAGAGCTGCATGCAACGCAACGACACGTAGAGGTGGGTGGCGGCAGGCCCATGGGGAGCGACAGCCATCTGCAGAGGACCCATGAAACCGCTGTAGTAGCGCCGTGGGGCATGCTCGTTGGCGAGGATGAAGCGCTGCGCCTCGGCCTTAGGCAGACCGCAGACGGCGGGGGTGGGGTGGAGTGACTGCAGCAAGTTGCCCACGCGTGCATCATTTAATAAGGTGAAGTGGAAGTCGCTGCGAAGGTGAACTAGCTGGGCAGCCCTCACGGTGCGCGGCCCTGCTTCGCTCACGTCAGTCGCATAGGGCTGCAGACATTGCCGTATGTAGTCAGCCACAATGCGTTGCTCCTCGCGGTTCTTGGCCGACCACTGTAGCTGCTCCAGGGCGTCAGGGCTGCTGTCGGCGGGCAATGGCATGGTGCCGGCCAACGCGATGGTGGTCCACTGGGTGCCGTCGCTCTCAAGCAGAATTTCGGGCGTGGCGGTCAGCCAGAGGCCGCTCTGCGGCGTATAGACCAGCGAGACGAAGAGTTGCGGATAACAGCTGCATGCCTCGGCAAAGAGCAGCAGCGGATTGGCTGTCGCCCCATGGGGAACCACTGTGGCACAGCGTGCCAGCACCAGCTTGCGGAACATGCCGTCCGACAGTGCTTGATGGAAATGGGCGAAGTCGGCACCATAAGCGGCACGCGCGGATTCTGGTTCAGAGGTGTCGACGCCAGCGCAAGCAAGCGACGACGCCGCCTCGTTGAGGGGCGGAAACTGTATGTCGGCCAGCAGGGTGCTGTCGTCCACGATGCTTATGTCGTCAGGCCTGATGAGCACCACGGGCTGACTGGCATCTATAGCAAACGGAGCCACCACGAAGCCGCTGTGGCCATTGAGATCGCTGAGCGAGCCGAAGGTGGTCGGCATGCCCTGCTGTTGTATGCATACAACCTGTCGGCTGCGCGGCAGGCGATAGAAGGCAAAGCTCATCATTTGTGGCGGATGATATAGTTAGTGACGCGCACTGATGATATCAGCTCGCCCGATGTGTTGCGTATCTCAACATTCCAAACATGCAGCGTGTGACCGCCACTCACCAGTCGCCCATAGGCTGTCACGCTGTCGCCTTCGCTGACGGCCTTCACATGGCTGCCGCTGACCTCGATACCTACGCAAGCGCAGCCCGGGCAAAGCGACGACGACCCCACACCGGCCAGATTCTCGGCCAAGGCCAGCGAGGCGCCGCCACTGAGAAAACCGAAGGGCTGGCGGTTGCGCTCGTCGACACGCATACGGGCCATGCACGTATCGTCTTCGGGGGTTGATATAAACTCCATGCCCAACGCAGTGCTCAGGTTGGGCGTTGATTCTACAATCTGTTTTATTCTGTCTACATTCATTTTTAGTTTCTCATTCGCTCAACTTTTATGTGACGTGGAGCAAGGAGCTCTTCGCAGAGCGAAGCGGCCAAAGGTCGGGTGGCGGAGGTAAAGTAGAATATCCTCAACTCCTACTCAACTTTCGCAGGTTGAGTTGATAATTTCGCAAAAATAACTAAAATTTTGTTTCTCGCCAAAAGATTTTTCCATTTTTTTTGTGTTTTTCGGCAATAATGTGTAATTTTGCCGCCAGAGTAAGTTTATGATTAACCAATTAACAAACAAAAAAGCATTATGAAAAAAGTGTTATGTATGGTGATGGTAGCTATGACCATCGGATTCGCATCGTGTGGAAACAACGCAAAAAGTGAGGCTCCGGCCGATGAGCAGCAAGTAGAAGTGAGCACACTCGCCGACGATGTCACCGGACAGATGAGCGCTCTGCTCGATGAAGGCAACGCTACCAAGCTTGGCGAACTGATTGAGACTGTGAAGGCCAAGGCTGCCGAACTGCTGGCCACCAATCCCGACCTGGCCAAGGAGTATCTGGGTAAGGTGCAGAGCTTCCTGAAAGACAACGCGGAGAAGGTGAAGGCCGTGGTGGGCGACAACGCTCTGGTGAGCACCGCCGTGTCGACCCTTGTGGAGACACCGGCCGAGAGCATCATCAGCAATCTGCAGCAGGCCGTGGGCAACGTGGAGAACGCCGGCCAGGAAGCAGTGGAAAATGCCGTGGATCAGGCCAACGCAACTGCTGAGGAGGTGAAGCAGGCTGTGGCTGACAAGGCCAACGAGGCCGTGGATGCCGCCAACCAGAAGGTGGAGGACACCAAGAAAGCTGCTGCCGACAAGGTGAACGAGGCTGCCAACAAGGTGAACGACAAAGTGAATGAAGGCGCCGACAAATTGCTGAAGGGTGCCGGTCTGAAATAAGCTTCGGCTGAACCATGGGGGGCATCTGGGCGACTGGACGTGCCCCCCTTTTTGTATGAACGCTACGGGGCTGTCATTATGCCCTGTCTCCTCTGAGTTGCAGGCATTCGCTTATGCTTCATGTGAGAGTATTGTTTTATGAAGAAAGAGGAACCAGAGAAATTATGAAGAAGTTTTTGATGATGGCAGGGCTGCTCGCCATGGTCATACAAGCAGCAGCCTACGACTACGGCTATCTCATCGTGAGACAGCTGGACGGCACAGAGACGTCGGTGCCCACGACGGGGTTAGTGATTACCTTCGCTGACGGCCAGCTCAACGCAAAGGCCGGGGGGGTGACGACGCAGTTCGACCTGGCACAGCTGGCCTCGATGCGATTCTCGCAAGAGGAAACTAACGGCATCGGCAACGCATTGGAGGCGCCCTACACGCTGCGCGTCAACGACCGGCTGCTGCAGATACAGGCACCCGCCGGCACCCGCGTACTGGTGAGCAGTGTCAGCGGTATGCTTGTCGACCGCTACACCACGGGTGCAGAGCCGGTCAACACACCGTTGCGCCCCGGTGTCTATGTGGTGAGAGTGAATGACAAAACTACTAAAATACATGTACGATGATGATGAAGCGACTATTGGCCATAACAGGCATCGCATGCTCAGCAGCGGTGTCTTTCGCTCAGACCATGAATGTGCAGACGGCTAACGTGACCACCGCTTTCAAGGCTGCCCAGACAGGTGACATGGTCTATTCTGCCGGCGGAACGGAACTGACCGTATGTGGCAAAACTTTCATGGTGAGCGATATTACGAGAATATATATTGATGACAGCGAGGTGGCCGACAACACCGTCAGCGTGAGTTATGCCGGTACAACGGCCCAGGTCGTGATGGCAGGCAACATTGCACAGTATATGACGGCTACGGTAGACGGCGCCCATGTGACTCTGGTGCAGAGTGCTGATGTGGTGGATGAAATCACTTACACGCTCTCTGGTGCTGCGACAGACGGCTCGTTCACCATGGACGGTGAACTGAAAGCCACTGTGGTGCTCAACGGTGTCAGTCTGACAAGTGGCAGAGGGGCAGCCGTTGACATTGAGAACGGTAAGCGCATCGACATCGTGGTGACCGACGGCACGATGAACACCTTTGCCGACTATGCGCTGGGTACGCAGAAGGCTTGCTTCTTCGTGAACGGCCACGCGGAGTTCTCGGGTGGCGGTACCGTCAGTCTGACGGGCAATGCCAAGCATGCCTATCGCAGCGACGAGTACACCAAGCTGAAGAAAACCTTCACGGGCACTATCAACGTGGTGAAGGCTGCTGCCGACGGACTTCACGTGGAGCAGTATCTGGAGATGAACGGCGGCAACGTGGTGGTTGACAATGTGGCTGGCGACGGTGTCGACGTGTCTGCTACGACCAACGTGGCCGATGAGTTCAATGGGCAGGTGTTCATCAACGGCGGTATGCTCACGGCGACCACGGCGGCTGACGACGTGAAAGCGCTGAAGTCAGAGGCTGACATGACCATCAGTGGCGGCACGCTGAAGCTGATAGCCACCGGAGCCGGCTCGAAGGCCATCGGCACCAAGGGCGCACTGAGCGTCAGCGGTGGCAGGGTGGAGGCATTGGCCCTGGGCGGCGTGTATGCCGAGGGCACAACCAGCGAGGCTAAGCCCAATGCTGTGAAGGCCACGGGCGTGATTACCATCAGCGGCGGTGAGTTTTATGCTGTGTCGAAGAATAAGGCTTTCAACACCGATGTCGTCTCTGGCGGCTTCGTCATCAACGGTGGCAAGTTGATGGGGGTGGGTGCCAAGGCAAGTGCTTCGGTCAGCGGGACGCAGGCGGCTGCCTACTACAAAGGCGTGAACATCAGCGCCGGCCAGACGCTGACCTACGACGGCATCAGCTATACCGTGCCGGCTGGCTACTCGTGCTCAGGAGCCTATGTGCTGGTATCGCCCAGTGGCAGTGCGAAGGTGTCGCAGCTGGCAGACAACAATGTGGCAGTGGTATGGAGCGGAAGCTCCGCCACTGTCGACATTGCCGACAATATCGCCCGTCAGGTGACGGTCAGCATCAGTGGCGCCCATGTGGCGCTTGTGGCTGACGACACTGTGGCCGACGAGATAGTATATACGCTCTCCGGCACTGCGCCGTCGGGCTCTTTCTATATGGACGGCAGCTACAAAGCTACCTTAGTGTTCAATGGTCTTAATCTTACCTGCGCCGACAGTGCCGCCGTCAACATACGCAACGGCAAGCGCATCAAGGTGACACTGGCCGCCAATACCCAGAATTATTTAGTCGATGCAGCCAATGGCTCACAGAAGGCATGCTTCATGGTGAACGGGCATACCCACTTCGAGGGCAGCGGTTCGCTCATGTTGACAGGAAATGCCAAGCATGCTTTCTGGGGCGACGAATATGTGAAGGTGGAAAGTGGCTCTGTCACGGTGAAGAAGGCTGCTCAGGACGGATTCAATGTCAACCAGTATTTTATGCAGACGGGCGGATCGGTGGCCGTCGAGGCCGCTGGCGATGACGGCATTGCCGTGAACTTCGTGAAAACTGACGCTGGGGCCGTTGACACGGCTGACGCCGACAACACAGGCGCCTTCACTATGCAGGGCGGCAATCTGAACATCAGTGTGACGGGCTTGGCGGCGAAAGGCATCAAGGCCGAGGGGCCTGTGGTGATTGGCGACGAGGTGGCCCAGACGATGGTCACCGTCAAGTCTTCGGGGGGTGTCGACACATCAGTGAGCAACGACCCGAAAGGCTCTGTCTGTCTGAAGAGCGACAAGAGCATCACCGTCAACGGCGGCACGCTGACACTGACGGCTACAGGACAGGGCGGACGGGCCATGACGTCTGACGGCACCATCGACTTCAATGGTGGCATCGTCAATGCACGTGCTGAGGGGACTAATTACGGCACCTCGTCGGGTGGCGGCCATGGCGGCCATGGCGGCTGGCCGTGGGGTGGCGGCGGCTCATCAGACAACAGCAAGAGTGCCAAGGGCATCAAGGCGGCAGGCGATCTCAGCGTCAGCGGCGGCAGCCTGACTGTATATTCGGCCAGTCACGAAGGCATGGAGTCGAAAGGGAAGATGAATGTCTCGGGCGGCGTGGTCAACGTGCAAGGCAGTGATGATGCGGTAAACTCAGCCCTCGACATGACCATCACAGGGGGCGCAGTGTATGCCTACTCTGCTGGCAACGACGGCATCGACTCTAACGGAAATATGTATATTAAAGGCGGTGTCGTGGTGAGCTTTGGCGCCGGCGGCGCCGAGGCTGGCCTCGATGTGGCGGAGCGTAAGACCATGGAGCTTACGGGCGGACAGATATTCGGCATCGGCGGACGTGTAGACGGCTATCCATCCAGCACTGCTGGGTCGCAGGCCTATGGCTACACCTCCAACAGCGTCTCTTCTTCGGCTTACTATGTGCTGATGGAGAACTCTGCGCCCATCTTCGCTGTCAAGGTGCCTAAGTCGTACAGTGGCATCGTGCTGGTCAGCTCGCCGTCGATGGCGAGCGGCACGTCGTACACCATCGGTGCAGCGACATCAGTGGGTGGCGAGGCGGTCAATGGCTTTGTGGCGTCTCCATCGGTAGGCTCGCTCTCGGGCAGCAGGACCTTCACGGCGCGCAAGTAATGCGCTGCAAGGCTGCTCTCTGCAGTCATCGGCTCGGGCATGTGTGTGCTCCGGCTCTGTAAAAGAAAAAAGCATTCAGACTCTGAAACTGTGATGTCAGGAGTCAGAATGCTTTTCCTTTTGTGCAGGCGATGTGCGTTAATACTTGAAGCTTGAACCGCCCAGGAACTCACGCATGATGCTCGTGGGGGGTATCTCTTTATCGCTGACGGGAATAAAGTAGTGGATGAACTTCAGCAAACGGTGAGCCTCAGAATACTCCGGGCAGTTGCGCGGCACAGACGAGAGGATGATTTCGGCATGCGGCCGCAGCACGGCGAATTCGATGTTGAGGGCCGAGTTGAACATCACGTCGGCTGTTTCCTGGAAGGGGAAAATCCATTGGTCTTCAGCTTCGCACACATTCTTCCACTGGCTGATGGTCTCGCGGGCGGTGTAGGCTCCCTTGTTATAGTCGCGTATGATGCGGCGCAACAAGCGATTGTCGCGGGTGGGTATCCAGTTGTGGTCGTCGAGCGAGATGCTCGTCAGTGCCGAGATGTATATTTTGAATTTGGCCGTGTCGGCAATGTTTCTGGTAAGCAGCGGGTTGAGGGCGTGGATGCCTTCGATGATGAGCACACTGTCGTTGGAGAGACGCAGCTTCTTGCCGTTGTATTCGCGCTTGCCGGTGACGAAGTTGTATTCAGGTATCTCTACGCGCTCGCCTCGCATCAGCCGCTGCAGGTGGTCTTCAAGCAGGGCATGGTCTACGGTCTCCACGTTGTCGAAGTCGTAGTCGCCATTGGGCAGAAGGGGCGTGTCGGAGCGGTTGACGAAGTAATCGTCGGTGGAGAAAGAGACAGGCCGCAGGCCGCAGGCCAACAGTTGCACGCTGAGTCGTTTGCAGAAGGTGGTTTTCCCTGACGACGACGGTCCGGTGATGAGCACCAGCCTGACGGGATCTTTCTCACGGTGGAAACGCTGGTCTATCTCTTCGGCTATCTGTACGATTTTCTTTTCCTGCAATGCCTCGCTCACCTGTATGAGCTCGGAGGCATGGCCTTTGAGCACAGCCTTGTTGACGTCGCCGGCATTCGACAGGCGCATGATGATGTCCCACCGCACCTTCTCGGCAAACATGTCAAATGTCTTGGGCATGGCCACCTTCTCGGCCAGATGGGTAGGGTCGTTCCAGTCGGGCACACGCAGCAGCAGACCTTCGTGGTAGCGCTCCAGCCCCCACACCTTCAGATAGCCGGCCGACGGCACCAGCGGACCGTAGTAGTAGTCGGCCGTGTCGCCCAGCATGTAGTAGTCGCTGTATATCTGGCCGCTTGTCTCCAGCAGTTTCACCTTGTCGGAGAAGCCTCGTTCAGCAAACACGCGTACGGCTTCCTCTGTTGTGGCCTCGTTACGGCGGAATGGCATGTCGAGGCTGATGATTTCTTGCATCCTCTGGCAGATGTTCTTCACGTCGTCGTCGGTCAGTGCATCGTTGTTGCGCTTCTTGAAGTTGCAGTAGTAACCACGCGACAGCGGATGCTCGATAAACAGCTTCGACCCCGGAAACAGGTCTTGGGTGGCCTTGTAGAGCACGAAGCAGAGCGAGCGCACGTAGCAACGGTGGCCAGAGCCCTCGCGGGCGTCAAGGAACTCTACATCGCGGTTTTGGAAGAGGCGGAATTTCAGCCCCTGCGAAGCGTTGTTCACTTTGGCCGAAACCACAGGATAGGGAAACTGGAGTTCTTTTGCAAACTCCTGATAGACATCGAGCAGCGAGGTGCCTTCGGGGAAACTCTTCGTGATGCCGTTGTTCTTGCAGCGTATTTGGAGCATGAGGGAAACGGATATTTAGGTTTTAGTGTGTGCAAAGTTAACTATTTTTCTTGAAATGGCCATGTGTTTCGTCGATTTTTTGTATCTTTGCAAGCATATTTAATCATGAATGCTATGGCAAACAGAGAATGGAAAGAGATCAGGAAGTTCGAAGAGATATGCTTCGAAGAGTATAACGGCATTGCAAAGGTGACTATCAATCGGCCGCGCTATCGCAATGCCTTCACGCCAAAGACCACACTCGAGCTGAGCCAGGCCTTTGCCATGTGTCGAGAGCTGCAGCGCATCCGTGTGGTGCTGCTCACAGGCGCCATGTCAGAGGTGCCTGAGGGCAAACGCCTGGAGGATGTGAAGCATGCCTTCTGCAGCGGTGGCGATATGCACGTGAAGGGGCGTGGCGGCTATGTTGACGATGAAGGGGTGCCGCGCCTCTCGGTGCTTGATGTGCAGATGCAGATTCGCCGCCTGCCCAAGCCCGTCATCGCCATGGTCAATGGCTATGCCATCGGCGGAGGTCACGTGCTTCACCTGGTTTGTGATTTGACCATTGCCTCCGAGAATGCTGTCTTTGGGCAGACGGGCCCCAAGGTGGGCTCGTTTGATGCCGGCTTCGGTTCAAGCTATCTGGCTCGCATCGTGGGGCAGAAGAAGGCACGCGAGATATGGTTCCTCTGCCGTCAGTACACGGCGCGTGAAGCTGAGCAAATGGGCATGGTGAACAAGGTGGTGCCGCTGGCGCAGCTTGAGGACGAATGTGTAGAGTGGGCAGAAACGATGATGGAGCGTTCGCCCATAGCTCTGCGCATGATTAAGGCTGGGCTCAATGCCGAACTCGACGGACAGGCGGGCATACAGCAGCTGGCGGGCGACGCCACCATGCTTTATTACTTCCTCGACGAGGCCCAGGAAGGCGGTCATGCCTTCCTGGAAAAGCGTAAGCCCGATTTCGGGAAGTTCCCGCAGGTGCCTTGAACTGTGGAGAACGGATGAGAGAAGACTTGAGGCTAAGATGCAATATGCCGACAAAACGGCTGGCCAGGCTATTAGCTGATGTTTTCTTCTGCGCTATCTTTATTCGTCATCCTTTTCTTCTGAAGCTTCAGTTCAATGGTGAAGCTGATGAGCATGCCTATGCCCATGAAGGCGAGGATGGTCATCCAGAAGTAGATGCTATGCTTTGGGGTCATGCCGGCCAAGGCGCAGGTAAGGGCACCTAAGCCTGCGCCTAATAAAATGCAGCCCCAGCGCAGCATGCTGAAGGGGTTCTTCCTCTCTCCCTGCTCCTTGATGAGCAGTTTGATACTGTCTGCATCCACGTGGTTCTCTATGATGGCCTTGCGCAGCTCCGTCTCGCGGTTCTTCTTCTTGATGGCTACGAAGAAACTGCCGGCGATGGCCACGAGGGGGATGGAGAGTGTTAAGACGATGGCAAAAATGCCTTCTAAGCTTTCATAATTCATATCATATACGTTTTATGGGTTAAACTTCATTATTACGACAGCCTGACGAGCTGATTATTACACATTGTCGATGGAAAACTCCTTCACCGTCTGCCCGCTGACGCCAATTATGGCTGTGGCCGAGAGTGCCAGCCCGACGACGATGGCAGGATGCATCGGCAATGTTGTGCAGATGTTATAAACGCTATAAGCAAAGCACGTCAGTACCGTGGGAACACCGAAGGCGAAGGCTGCCATGCGTCCCCAGCGGCGCAGCCAGGCCCGCCGGGCCTGACGGCGCACATCAGTCATGACGCTTCGGTTGATTTGTTCGAGCAGTTCTTCGCGCTCGAACGATGCGCTGATAAGCGCGTCCAGTTCCTTTTCATTCATCTCTTTCATTTCCTATCTGTTTCTTGAGTCGTTCACGTATGCGGTGCAGGCGCACCAAGACGTTCGATTGCGTGAGCCCTGTGCGTCGGGCTATCTCGTCGGTTTTTACCTTATGATAATAGAAGAGGCGTATCAGTTCGCGGTCGTCGGGTGCCAGCTTGGCGATGGCCTGCTCTATCAGGACCAGGCGCTCCTCGTGCTCTGCCGAGTATTCCTCACTGGGCTGCTCCAAGCGGCTTGCGTCAATAGTACGTCGTTGTCGTTTCTCTTTCTCCAGATGATTAATCGACAGGTGGCAGGCGATGGCCGTGATCCATGGCCCCAGTTCTACGCCTCGCCAGTCGGCGAGTCGCTGGTAGACGCGTATGAACGTCTGCTGCGTCACCTCGCGTGCAGTCTCGCCTTGTTTGGTGATGCTCAGGACTCTTGAGTAGACCTTTGCCTCATATTTTTTGACGATGTGGCTAAAGGCTTGCGTCTTCTTGTCTTTCAGTATGCTGGTGACCAGTTCTTTGTCTTCCATTCTCGCGTTTTCTTTTATCTGTTTGACAGTCAGTCGACGTTTTTATTACATTTTGTTCAAAACTTTTTTGCAAAGGTACATATTTTTAAAGAATTTTTTTGTATCTTTGCAACGATAAAGGTTACTATTATGAAGATAAACATTGAGGAGCGAGTGCTCCATTTTAAACAACCGGCCGGCACTTCAAGAGGCGTCTATACTGTGCGTCGCAGCTGGTTTATTACGATCAGAGATGGCGATCGTAGCGGGGTTGGCGAGTGTGCCCCGCTGCCAGATCTGAGTTGCGATGCGATTCCTGACTACGCCAGCGTGCTGCGTCGTTTCTGCGACGACGTGTGCCGCACAGGAGTCATCAACTATGAGGCCATGCGCGACTATCCGTCGATGCTTTTTGGCTTGGAAACAGCCATGCTTGCTTTGCGCTCACCGTTGCTTTTCGATACTCCCTTCAGTCGCGGTGAGCAAGGCATTCCCATCAATGGCTTGGTATGGATGGGTTCATACGAGGAGATGCTCAGGCGTATTGAGCAGAAGCTGGAGCAAGGTTTTCGCTGTGTGAAGCTGAAGGTGGGAGCCATAGACTTCGGCCGAGAGCTGGACCTGGTGAAACGCATTCGCGAGCGCTTCTCGCCGCGCGAGATAGAGCTGCGGCTCGATGCCAACGGAGGGTTCTCATTCAAAGAGGCTCTCTACAAGCTGGAGCTGCTCTCGCAGTTTGCCATCCACAGCATTGAGCAGCCCATTGCGTCGATGCAGTGGGGTAACATGGCCGAGTTGTGCCGCTATGCGCCGTTGCCTATTGCACTTGACGAGGAGCTCATCGGCGTGAACGACCCTGATCAGAAGCGCCAGTTGCTGAGAATCATCAAGCCTGATTACATCATTCTGAAACCATCGCTGCACGGCGGAATGATGGGGTGTCGTGAGTGGATAAGAATTGCGCAGGAGCAAGGCATTGGCTCCTGGATGACTTCGGCGCTTGAGAGTAATGTGGGGCTGAGTGCTATTGCACGCTTCTGCAGCTCTGTCTACGGCGACAAGATTACCATGCCGCAGGGATTGGGCACGGGACAGCTCTTCGTCGACAATATTCCTATGCCGCTTGAAATAAGAGGAGACAAATTATGGATCTCGGCGCGTTCTTAGCAGAATGGCACAACGCGGACGACCGCGTTCTGGTACACACCAGTGGCAGCACCGGGCAGCCTAAGCCGCTTTGGGTTGAGAAGCGGCGTATGGAGGCATCTGCCCGCATCACGTGTCGCTTTCTGGGGCTGAAGCCCGGCGACACAGCATTGCTATGCATGCCGCTCGACTACATTGCCGGTAAAATGATGGTTGTCAGATCGCTGACGTGCGGTCTGCACCTGCTGAGCGTTGACCCCAGTGGACACCCGCTGAGCAACCCTTCGCTATGGCGTGAGGCTCTGCCTCAGAATACTTCTCTTTGGGATGGTGAGAGTGACGTCAGTCTCTCTTTTGCCGCCATGGTACCCATGCAGGTGTATAACTCGTTGAGGGTGCCCGAAGAGCGCAACCGGCTTATGCAGATACGCCATCTGATTATTGGCGGAGGAGCTGTCGATGAAGAGATGGCTCGTGAGTTGCGTCCGTTCCCGAACGCCGTGTGGAGCA
Organism: Prevotella sp.; assembly: GCA_017934525.1. Taxonomy (GTDB): domain Bacteria; phylum Bacteroidota; class Bacteroidia; order Bacteroidales; family Bacteroidaceae; genus Prevotella. The sequence continues at coordinate 60,076 of JAGBJJ010000031.1, read as the reverse complement.
CGTATGGCATGACTGAGACGCTCTCGCATATAGCGCTGCGCAGACTGAGCGGTCCTGAAGCCAGCGAGTGGTACACGCCTTTTGAGTCGGTGAAGGTTGGCCTGACCGATGAGGGGTGTCTGACTATCGAAGCCCCTGCAGTGTGCGATGGCCTGCTCGTCACCAACGACTTGGCAGAAGTGTGCGACGGACGTTTCCGCATTCTGGGCCGACGTGACAATGTGATTTGTTCTGGTGGGGTGAAAATACAGATAGAAGACGTTGAGCGCGTGCTGCGGCAGTTCACCCACGTGCCCTTTTTCATAAGTAAAAGAAAAGACAATAAATTTGGAGAAGTGGTAGTGATGCTGACTACTTCCGGTGATTTGGCAGCTATGCGCCAACTCTGTGAAAAGCATCTTCCTAAATATTGGCAGCCGAGGCATTATGTGAACGTTGATACTCTTCCGTTCACTGAGACTGGCAAGCCCGCCCGGCGGGAAGCCGAGAAGTTGGCTTCAGCCCATTGATTCTTTCTTTATTACTTTTTTGCCACAACAGCGAAGCTATGGTCCTGTCAGTTGAGAAAACAGGCCGCCAGATTTCGCCGCCTGCTGTCGACAGCATATCTCATCGCTCCCAGCGATGTGGCCTAACGCTACCCACGATATGACCTGACGCCAGAAGCGCGGTCACGCCTCTCGGTAAAAGTCAAGTGCTTCTTTTATCTCATCCTCGGTGGCAGTCTGATTGATTCTCACGTCGCCGATGTCGGCCAGCAGCGTGAAATTGATGTGACCGACGGTGTTTTTCTTGTCGTGAGTCATCAGTTGCAGCAGGGTGGGGTAGTCGTTGCAAGTGATGACAAGACAGCCGTAGTTCTCTCGAATGAATCTGACGGTCTGACGCATCGCGTCTACCGGAAAAGAACTCTTTATGGTACTCAGGTAGAGTTCTACAACCATGCCATAGGCCACGGCATAGCCATGAAGAACGGGCTTGCAGGAAGGACTGAGCATTGAGAACGACTCGAAGGCATGGCCTGCGGTATGACCGAAGTTGAGCGCTTTGCGCAAGCCCCGCTCCAAGGGATCTGCGCTGACGAGGCGCAGCTTGATCTGTATGCTTTCCGCAATTTGCGGACCGAGCATGTCTGCCCAGTTGTCGCTGAGAATATCATCGGCAAGCAGATGCGCCCACGTCTGGCGGTCGCTGATAAGCCCGTGCTTCAGCATCTCTGCATAGCCAGAGAGTAAATTCTGTTGGTCGAGTGTTTTCAGAAATCGTGTGTCGACAATAACTCTGTCGGCCTGGCGGAATACACCTATTTCATTCTTCAACCCTTCGAAGTTGATGCCTGTCTTACCGCCTGCCGAAGCATCAACCATGGCGAGCAGCGTGGTGGGAATGTTAATGAAGTGCATGCCCCGCTTGAAAGTGGCTGCCGCAAAGCTGCCCAAGTCGCACACCATGCCACCCCCCAGGTTGATGACAAGCGAATGGCGCGTGGCTCCCATGTGCTGCAACTCTTGCCAGACATGCACTGCCGAGTTAAGCGTTTTGTATTCTTCGCCGGCAGGAATGCTGATGTGGTGTGCGTCGGCCATACAGTTGAAATGGCTCACCAGGGGCAGACAGCACTGACGTGTAGACGCATCGGTCAGTACGAAGAGCCTGTCGGGGCGTATGTCGGCTATGGCATGGTCCAGGTGCTGCTCCAGTTGTCGGGTCACTATGATATTCTGCTTCTTCATGTGTGAATAAGGGAAGAATAAAAGAGGAGTCTTCCCCATGTTGGGGTTAACTCCTCTTGCTGTGTTCAGAATTTCCACCAAGGCTTCTTCTTGGGGTGGAGTTCCTCGTAGGGAGTAAGGGTGGCACTCTGCACTTCTTCTATCATCAAGTCGTGCCACGTCTTGTGATGGCTTATCATGCGATAGATGGTGCCCCAGTCGGGTAGGCCGCCCAGGTTGCGGTCATCAATAAACAGGTCTACCTTGAGCTTCCGGCTGAAGTGCTGGTTCTTCTCTTTTTCCTCCTCCGGATAGTCGCGGTTGATGGCATAGAACTCTACGCCGCGCTCGCGGCACCAGTTGATGGCTTGTTCGAGCAGCTCGCCCTCACGTACCGACCAGAGTATGAGCCGATGATGATCCTTGATGAGCATCTTCAGCGTTTCAGTGGCAAAAGGAATCTCTGGCCCTATCTCGGGATAGCGATGCTCAACGATGGTGCCGTCGAAATCTACTGCTATTAGCATATGCTTTATTATCGCTTGATTGAGTTGTCGTCTTTCTTGCCATAGTGGCTCTCAGCATAGTTGCCATAGGCGCCGTAGCTGCCGTAGCCGTAACCGTAGCCATAGCGGCCGTACTTGCCATATTTGCCGTAGCCGTAGTAGTAGCCGTATTTCTTCTTCGACATGTCGACACCATTGATGATGACGCACATGTTGGGCAATTTCTTCTCGTTGGAAAGCTGGTTGACCATGGTAAAGCTGCTCTTGGGCGTATAGTCGGCGCGGCAGACAAATGCCGTCACGTCGGCATACTTGCCAATCTGCAGGGTGTCGGTCACCAGGCCCACAGGAGCCGTATCAAGGATGATGTAGTCATACTTCTCGCGCAGTATGCTAATTACGTCACCCAGATTCTTGCGGGCCAGCAGCTCGGTGGGGTTGGGAGGCGTAGGACCTGCCATAAGCATGTCGAGGTTGGCATTGATGCCTGAGTTGCGAATCTGCGACATCACGTCGTCTGTCGTTACCACATCGCGGACGAGCAGCGTGGTGACACCTGCCTGGCGGTCGGCAATATTGAACAGGCGTCCCAAGGCAGGCTTACGAATGTCGAGACCCACCAGCACCACCTTTCGGCCGAGCAGGGCAAAGCTCACTGCCAGGTTGGCGGCGTTGAACGTCTTACCTTCGCCAGACGTCGACGAAGTGAACATGATGACCTTTTGGTCGCCCTTCATCATGAACTGGATATTGGTACGCATTGAGCGGAATATCTCATCAATCTGGTTATTCTTGTTCTCGTGCACCACGATACCGGCAGCCGTCTTGACGGAGTCGCTGGCCACGGCCACATCGGCCACAATGGGCAGGCGGGTGAGTTTCTGTACATCGTCGTGGCCTTCAATCTTGTAGCGCAGAAGCTGCAGCAGGTAGGTGAAAAGCAGGGGGAAGGCAAAGCCTATGACGATGGCCGACAGCATGATAATCGACTTCTTGGGGCTCACCTTGCCACCAAACGTGGGGTCGTCGATGAGTTTGCCCTTGTCGGCTGTGGCAGCCAGTGAGATGGAGTTCTCCTCACGCTTCTGCAGAAGCATCAGGTAGAGGCCCGACTTCACTTCCTGCTGGCGACCAATTTGGGTGAGCACACGCTCCTGCTCAGGCGTGTTTTCCACACGCGACTGATAGGTCTGATACTGCTGCTGTATGTTCTGGCGCTGAATGTCGGCCGTGCGGCGGGCCTGGTTGAGAGCCTCGCGGATACTCTGCTGCAAGTGGTCGAGGGTGTTCGTAATCTGTATCACCTGCGGTGAGTTCTCTGAAGCTGAGGCCAGCATGCGGTTGCGTTCCTGCACGTTAGTGTTGAACTGGTTGATGAGCGAAGCCGAGACGGGGTCGCTGAGACCCACGTTCGACGGGATAATCTGATACTTATTGCTGCCCATGTTGACGTATTCGCGCAGATAGTCGAGCAGCTGCAGTTGTGTGTTGGCATCAGCCAGCTGCGATGAATACTGGTTGGCCTGTGCCATGGTCTGTGTGGCGTCAAGGCGCAGCTGCGTCAGGTTGTGGCGGCGCTTATAGTCTTCCAGTTCGCTTTCTGTTGAGCCCAGCTCTGCGTTGATCTTCTCCAGACGGTCATTGATGAACATCTCCGTCTTGTAGGCAATCTCATTTTTGTCGGCGTTGGCCTGGCGGTTGTATACCACGGCCAGTTGCTTCAGGTAGTCGAAGGCACGCTCGCGGTTCTGGTCCTTGATAGTGAGCAGTGCGATCGACGTCATCTTCGAGGTAGGCTCGACCGACAGAGCTCTGGCATAGCCTGTTGCTACGGCGACAGGCGAATAGATGGTGACGAGCACACTCTGCTTGTTGGCCATTTCCTTGCTGCCGTTTTTCGTGAACATGATGGTGCCGTAGGGGGTCTTCATCATGGCGGGCATGGTTTTGAACGTACCTTTAAACTCCTTGTTCATCTCTTCCACCAGGTATTTATCGCCGTCTTTCGTTATCTTGAAGCGGAACCCGGAGCGTGTCTTGTCGAGTTCAGCCAGATGATCTGCGTCGAGGTCTACCGAGATGGGCTGCGACTTGTAGAGCAAGCTCTTCTTCACCTTGCCGTCGCCTCTGTACTCCACATAGAGCTTCAGGTCTTTTACAGCATCAAGTGCCAATATGCGCGACTTGAGAATTTCCACCTCGTTCTCAATACCTGCCGAATTAGAGATAAAGCCAAAGTCCTGCATGTTGGCGAGCATCTGGTTGCCTCGTCTGTTGTTGGTCTCCTCCTTGATAAGCATTTTGGCAGATACCTGATATACAGGCGATTTGTAGCGCAGATAGATAAGCGCCCCGCACACACAGATGAATAGTGAGAGCAGGAACCACTGCCAGTTGAGCACGATAAGCGTGAAAATGGTCTTTATATCAAATGTAGATTCCTCTTTCTGAACCAAGGCATCTGCATTTTCAACGCTCGACTCCAAAATTTTGTTGTCTTCCATTTTTATATTAAGTAATGTGTTAACAGGTGATTATTCTCCTAACCATTGTTGGCCAGTTGTAGAAGGTATTGCCCATAGTCGTTCTTCTGCATGGGCTTGGCAGTGTCAAGTAGTTTTTCGCGCGAAATCCATCCGTTGGTGAAGGCAATCTCCTCCAGACAGGCTATCTTCAGTCCCTGGCGCTTTTCTATTACCTCTATAAAGGTACTCGCTTCGGCCAGCGAGTCGTGGGTGCCGGTGTCGAGCCAGGCAAATCCGCGCTGCAGCGTCTGCACATGAAGCTGCTCGCGCTCCAGATAGACCTGGTTGACGGAGGTAATTTCCAGCTCGCCCCGGGCGCTCGGTTTGATGGTCTTGGCAATGTCTACCACGCTGTTTGGATAGAAGTAGAGCCCCACGACGGCATAGTTCGACTTTGGGTGCTGCGGTTTCTCCTCAATGCTGAGGCACTTGCCGTCGGCATCAAACTCGGCCACGCCATAGCGCTCAGGGTCGTTGACGTAGTAGCCAAACACCGTGGCCTGCTCTTTCTCCTCAGCGTCTTTCACGCTTTGGCGGAGCATCTCTGTGAAACCGGCACCATGGAAAATGTTGTCGCCTAAAACGAGGCAGACACAATCGGTGCCGATAAACTGTTCGCCGATGATGAAGGCCTGAGCCAGTCCGTCGGGGGAGGGCTGCTCGGCATACTCAAACTTCACTCCAAGGTCGCTTCCGTCGCCTAGCAGACGACGGAAACCCGGCAGATCGTAGGGCGTGGATATGATGAGTATCTCGCGGATACCTGCCAGCATGAGCGCCGAGATGGGGTAGTAGATCATCGGCTTGTCGAAAATAGGTATCAGCTGCTTGCTGATTCCTTTGGTGATAGGATAGAGGCGTGTGCCGCTTCCACCTGCTAAAACGATACCTTTCATGTGTTATATATAGCTATACAGGGTGCAAAGGTACTAAAAAAAATCACATATTCCATCTTTTTAATTCGAAAAATGTGTGAATGTGGAGAAAAAAGTGTAACTTTGCAGGCGAATTTTTTATAACTATGGGAATATTGTCAAAAATACTTGGCCGGCAGACAGCTGGCAATAATGAAATGAAAATCGGTGGCATGGAAGATTTCATGACACTCATCCGCGTGTATTTCCAGGCAGTGATGGCTGCCGATCTGAACATTACCAATCTTGCGGCCCTGCCTGACTTGCGCGTGTTTAAGACATCGCTGCGGGTGCCTACGCAGGGTGGCAAACTGGGCATCGGCGAGAAAGCCCGCTGCAAAAAGATGCTCAAGGAGATGTACGACATGGACGACCAGTTCTTCAAGGAGATTGACCAAAGCATTGGCCGCAGGTGCAAGCGTATTCAAGATGTGCAAGCATACCTGCTTCAGTTTCAGGCATTTATACAAGATGTAATGATGCTCACTGGCAATCTGATGAAGTTTAAGCTTCGGCTGCCCAGCTTCTTCAAGAAGGCTATTCGCACCATGACGGAGAAAACCGTACACGACATCTTCACGAAGAACGACTACACCGATGCCGGCGTTATGAAGACGGTGGTGGCAGTACGTGAGTATAACAAGCGCCTTAATTTTTCAGAGAAATGGGTCACCGACTTCGTCTACCGTGTAGTGATGCTTGCCAAGAAGGAAAAACAGCCACAAAGCGGCGAATAAAGTTTAATAAATATTAAATATCTGGCACGAAGGCAGGCAGTTATGAGAAATTTGCCTACCTTTGTAAAGAAATAGCGTAGTCATGGATCAGAGCGAAAAGACACTGTTGACGTTTCAGACCCGGGTAAGGCAGATGATTCTCCAGTTTCAGAAACTGAAAAAGGAGAACGACGAGCTTTATGCCGAGCTGGAAAAGTACGACCAGCGCATTCGTGAGCTTGAGGCGAAGACAGCCAAGGTTGAGCATGACTACCAGACGTTGAAGATGGCCAAGATGCTGCAGATAACCAACGGCGACCTGCAAGGAGCCAAGGATCGGATAGCACATCTGATACGCGATGTTAATAAGTGCATTGCTGTCCTGAGCGACGAAAAGTAAAGAGGAGGCAGAAGCATGGCAGAAGTGAATAAGGAGAAATTCAATATAAGGTTGCATGTCTACGATGAAGATATCCACGTGTCGATAGACAGGGCCGACGAGGAATACTATCGGGCCGCAGCCAAGCTTGTCAGTGAGCGCTATGGAGCCTATGCCCAGGTGTTCACGGGGCGTAAGAGCGACCATTCCATTGCGTTGATGACGCTCATTGAGATAGCCTTGCGCTACGAGAAAGAACTTGAGCGCAACGATACTTCTCCTTATGATAATGTTCTCGCAAAGCTTACTTCCGAAATCGAGGACGCGCTGAAATAGTGTCGCGGAAATAGACTAAGAGAATATTTACTTTATATATAAGTTTATGATAAGTACAATTTTAGCAATTATTATTGCCGTAGCTGCTCTTGCCATAGGAGTGGCAGGCGGATATTTCGTTTTTCTCAAAGTAGTAAAGGGAAAATATAACGAGATGATTGATTCGGCAAACAAGGAGGCCGAAGTGATTAAGGAGAAGAAACTGCTTGAGGTGAAAGAGAAATTCCTCAACAAGAAAAGTGAGTTGGAGAAGGAGGTGCAGCAGCGCAATCAGCAAATTCAGCAGAACGAGAACCGGCTCAAACAGCGTGAGATTTCGCTCAATCAGCGTCAGGAAGATCTGGGCCGGCGGAAGAACGACCTCGACAATCAGCAGCAGCGCATTGATAATGAGAAGAAGTCGCTGGCCTTGAAGCAGGAGGAGCTGGGCAAGATGCAGCAGAAAGAGCGTGAGAAGCTGGAAGAGCTGTCGGGACTGAGTGCCGAGGAGGCTCGCAACCGCTTGGTGGAGGCCATGAAGGACGAGGCTAAGACACAAGCAGCCAGCTATATCAATGAAATCATGGACGAGGCAAAGCTCAACGCCAATGCACAGGCCAAGAAAATCGTGATTCAAACCATCCAGCGCGTGGCTACGGAGACGGCGATAGAAAACTCTGTGTCGGTGTTCCACATTGACAACGACGAGGTGAAGGGCCGCATCATTGGCCGTGAAGGCCGAAATATCCGGGCCTTGGAGGCTGCCTGCGGTGTGGAGATTGTGGTCGATGATACACCTGAGGCCATCGTCATCTCCGGTTTTGACCCTGTGCGCCGCGAGACATGTCGCCTGGCGCTGCACCAGCTCGTCAGCGACGGCCGCATCCATCCTGCCCGCATCGAGGAAGTGGTGCAGAAGGTGAAGAAGCAGCTCGACAACGAGATTATTGAGACTGGCAAGCGCACGGCCATCGATCTGGGTATTCATGGCTTGCATCCGGAGCTGGTGCGCATCATCGGTAAGATGAAATATCGCTCGAGCTACGGCCAGAACCTGCTGCAGCACGCCCGCGAGACGGCCAACCTCTGTGCTGTGATGGCTGCCGAACTGGGGCTGAACCCCAAGAAAGCCAAGCGTGCCGGTTTGCTCCACGACATCGGAAAAGTGCCTGATGAAGAGAGTGAGATGCCGCATGCACTCTATGGCGCAAAGATTGCAGAGAAGTATAAGGAGAAGCCCGACATCTGCAATGCCATTGGTGCTCACCACGATGAGATGGAGATGCAGACCCTGCTGGCTCCTATCGTGCAGGTGTGTGATGCCATCAGTGGTGCCCGTCCGGGTGCCCGTCGTGAGATTGTAGAGGCTTACATCAAGCGCCTGAATGATCTTGAGGCTATTGCCATGAGCTATCCTGGCGTGACCAAGACTTATGCCATACAGGCTGGCCGTGAACTGCGCGTCATTGTCGGTGCAGACAAGATGGACGATGCCGAGACCGAGGCACTGAGCGGCGAGATTGCCACAAAGATTCAGAACGAGATGACCTATCCAGGACAAGTGAAGATCACCGTCATACGCGAGACGCGTTCGGTGGCTTACGCCAAATAATTCAAAACATTTTTGCAACTGAAGAAAAGGTTGTGGCATAGAAGCTGCAACCTTTTTTAGTGTGAAGCAAAGAACACGGGTTTCTTAATAGTTTCAACGATATAGAAATCCGTGTTCTTTGCTATTTGTTTGTGAGTATTCCGCGCTTGCGGTCATTCACCTTCGGCTATCCAATGGTCGATGAGACGACGGGCTATTGACAGCTTTTCAGGCAGTTTAGGCAGTTTGGAGCGGTGAAACCAGCCGGCGGTCTTCAGCTCCTCATGCTGCAGGTGGAGCTGGCCGCCGGCATAGTCGGCCGTGAAGCCCACCATCAGCCCGCTGGGATAGGGCCATGGCTGCGAGTCGAAATAGCGTATGTTGGTGATGCTCAACCCCGTTTCTTCCTTCACTTCGCGCTCTACGGCCTGCTCCAGCGTCTCGCCTGTTTCCACGAAGCCGGCAATGAGGCCGTAGAAGTCGCTCTTGAAGTTGCGCCCGCGGGCCAGAAGGGCTTCGTCGGCGCCTCTTCTTATCAGCACAATGACGGCCGTGGCCAACTGGGGCCACACCTCTTTGCCGCAGTGCTCGCAGCGTTTTGAGATGTTGGTGTGGAATTTCATCGGCCCGCCGCATACGCCGCAGAAACGTGTGTTGCGGTCCCAGTAGAGCAGTTCGGCACACTTGCCGGCCGTCAGGTAGAGTTTCTCGTCGAGCTTATAGTAGCTTTGTCTCAGGGGGCACATCTCGTAGCGCGCATTGCCGGCCACGGGTGTGTCGATGGCATAGGCTTTCACGCTGACGCCGTCAATCTGCGTCACGTTGAGCATTGGTGTCCATGGTTTCGTCTCCGTAGGAGGCAGACAGCCCAAAGGTATGGTGAATGTGCCGTCGGGGCATCGCTCCAGCAGCAGGTCGTCTTTGCAGAATACAAAGTAGTAGCAATCTTGTGTCATGTCCAGCCAGTATTTATTCTCCAAACACCAGTTTCCGGTCGCGTTTGCCTGCGTCCACGGTCCACTCTTCTGGTACGAACCTCCAGTTGCTGTTGGCTTTGGGGTTTACGTTGCCCATACGCTTAATTTCCTCCATCAGATAGTAGCGCAGGTCAAGAGGCGACTGATAGACGATGCGGCTGTCGATGTCTTTCTTTCTGATGCCGGCGCCCTTGGTGAGCAGTTCGCCGCCGCCGTTGGCTCGATAGCTGTTCATCACCACCTTGTAGGTCTTGTTTTCATCGAAGGCCGTGCCGTCAGACATCTGTAGAATCTTCACTTTCTGTCCGTCGGGCTTGGTCACGTCTACGATGTAGTCGATGCCGGCGGCCGAGTCGAAGTTGAATGTATAGTTGCGGAAGCCCATGCGCTGCTGGTCGCCCTTTGATTCGTCGTTGAGCAGCAGCAGGTGGTCGTCGGCGCTTTTCATGGTGTTCACCCATCGGTCGTAGCTCTCTTCCAGATGTCCTCTTATCTCGCGTCCGGTCATGTTGAGTATGTATAGCTGGTTCTCAAAGCGGTAGAGTTTAAACATGTCGGCCACGGTGATGTCGCCGGCCTCAATCTTGCTGTCGAACGACAAGGGGGCGTTGAACGAGATGTCGGCTTTCGATATCTGCAGCTGCAGGTTATGTACGAAGTCGGTGAAGGCTGAGTTGCCGAAGTAGCAGTCGCGTGTGCGTGCCGTGGTCTCAAAGTGTCCGATGCGTTGGTTCACGTAGTCCTTGATGCGCTGCATCTGTGGCTCAAAGTGAGCCACCATCTGCTCGTCGACCTGCTCGTCTCTCACGCTGACAATGTCGCCTTTGATGTCTTTCTTCACCAGTTTACCACCTTTGAAAGTAAGTTCAATGGTGGCATCGGCCACGTTGAGCGCCCAGCACGAAGGGTCGAGCATGAGCACTTTCTCTCCGGCAGTGTTGGTCACCCAGTCGTTGTGCTGCATGTGGTCGTGACCGAAGAAGATGATGTCGAAGCCCGGCACCTCGCGGGCCACTCTCTCTGAGGCGTCTTCCTCAATGCCGCCCTCCATGGATATGCCTCCTGCCTTGCCACTGTGGAAAAGGCCTATGATGAGGTCGGCATGCTCCACCTCTTTTATATGCTTCACCCATTGGCGTGCACAGCTTACCATCTCCTGAAATTCCAGCCCTCTCCACAGGCTTTCGTTGAGCCAGCAGGGTATGGTGGGTGTCAGCATGCCCAGCACGGCAATCTTCACACCGTCGCGCACGAAGACGGTATAGGGTGCGACGTAAGGCTTGCCCGTCTGCTTGTCGATGATGTTGGCGCCCAGCATGGGGCAGTTCACCTCACGTACCCATTTGTCGTAGACGGCATGGCCCGTCTCTACGTCGTGGTTGCCGAAGGTTTCGGCGTCGTATTTCATGTAGTTGATTACCGATGCTGCAATGTTCTCTTCGCTGGTGGCCACATAGTTAGACCAGTAGCAAGTGGGCTGGCCCTGCAGAATGTCACCGTTGTCGATGAGCAGCAGGCGGTCGCCGTATTCGCTGCGCAGCCGGTTGACGTAGGTGTTGACGCGTGTGAGCGTGCCTTGCAGAGGTTCGCCTTCCACAAAGTCGTAAGGAAAGAAGTGACCGTGCACGTCGCTTGTCTCGACAACGCGCAGCTTTACGGTTTTTGTCTGTCCCATAGCAGGTGTTAAGGTGAGGCATAATGCTGCTATGCCTGTGGTTAAAAGTTTTTTCATAATAGTGGTTTCTTCAAGAAATTTGGTGCAAAGATACAAAAAACGGCAGAAACATGCAAAAGAAACCGTGCCGTTTTTGTCATATAGCCTCTTTCGGCACGAAAATTGCTGCTTTTTTAGTGAAAAGAAAGGAGACTGGAGATATGGCATTTATTGACTATTATAAGATTTTAGGCGTCGACAAGACGATTGCTCAGAAAGACGTGAAGAAGGCCTACTTGAAGCGTGCTAAGCAGTTTCATCCAGACCTTCATCCCGATGACCCGAAGGCGAAGGCTAAGTTTCAGGCCCTCAATGAGGCTTACGACGTGATAGGCGACCCTGAGAAGCGCCGCAAGTACGACCAGTATGGCGAGCAGTGGCGCGAAGCTGAGGCCTTCGGCGGTGCCGGCGGTTTCCATGCGTCGGGTGGGGGCTCGCCCTTCGAGGGCTTCGACTTTTCCAACTTCAAGGGTGGCGGTGGCTTCAGCTCGTTCTTCCAAGACCTCTTCGGCGGCGGTGGTGGCTTCGGTCACAGGATGCAGGAGCCGGCTGAGACCAATGCCTCGATGAATATCGACATGTACACGGCATTGCTTGGGGGTGATGTCATCGTGGGGCTTTCAGGTGGGCAGAAGCTGAAGCTGAAGGTGAAGCCTGGCACCCAGCCTGGCGCCAAAGTACGTCTGCGCGGCAAGGGGCAGAACGGCACAGACCTGATTATCACCTACAACGTGGTGTTACCCACGTCGCTTTCCGAGCGCCAGAAGGAGTTGCTTCGCCAGATGCGGGGCTGACAGACTGATACAAGGCGGCCCCGCGCCGGTAGCATGGCTATTGCGTGCTGCCGGCGCGGGGCCGCTTTGCTATGGGTATCAGCTATATTTGCTGTGCTTTCGCTCTGAATTATTGCCGGAATTCTTTCTCAATTCCCTTACCTCAAGGCCAAATCACCTTATGGTGGCCCGTAGAGAGCGTGCTTTTGGCTTACTGCATGTTTTGCAGAAACGCCTCGGCACGCTTCAGGTCGTCGGGCGTGTCGATGCCCACGGTCTCCGCATTGGTCAGTCCCACACGTATGCGGTAGCCGTTTTGCAGCCATCGAAGCTGCTCCAGACTTTCGGCTTTCTCTAATGAACTCTGCGGCAACTGGGTGATTTCGGCCAGCACCTGGCGCCGGTAGGCGTAGAGGCCAATGTGCTTCAGAAAGGGGAAGGCATCCATCCACTCGGCCGTATCCCTGCCCCTGACATAGGGTATGATGCTGCGGCTGAAGTAGAGCGCATAGCCCCTCACGTCGCATACTATCTTAGGCGAGTTGGGGTTCATGGCTGCTTCAAGTGTGTCGAAAGGCTTGCCCAGTGTGCATATCTGGGCTTCGTCGTCATCGAAGAGCTGCTTCACGGTCTCAATCTGCTCCCGACGGATGAATGGTTCGTCGCCTTGCACATTGATAACCACGTCAGCGTCGGTGTGGATGATGCTGGCAGCTTCTTCAATGCGGTCGGTGCCGCTCTTGTGATGGGCTGACGTCATCACGGCCTTGCCGCCGAATTGCTCCACGGCCGAAAAGATGCGCTCGTCGTCGGTGGCCACATACGTCTCGTCGAGCACTGCAGCCACCTGTTCGTACACACGCCGGATGACCGGTTTTCCGCCGAGCATGGCCAGCGGCTTGCCCGGGAAGCGCGTCGATGCGTAGCGCGCCGGTATGATTCCTATAAACTTCATAGTCATATTGTGGGTTGAATTTCGGCTGCAAAGTTACTAATTATTTGCCAATCTGGCAAAGGCAGCGGCAGCCTTTTTGCCTGCTTTGTGTGCAAAAACAGACTCTACTGGCTTCTGCGGCTGGAGAGACAACGGCTGAAAGTGGCAGGCACTGCTGAATGTGTGAGGTTACAAATATTTCTTAATTCTTAATCGTAAAATCTTAAAATCTTTGTCTGTGTGACAATTTTTTTGTACTTTTGGGACTTCAAAGCATTATCTGATATGAGTATTTGTAAACATATTTTATATATCATGCTACTTGCCATGCCCACCATGGCAACGGCACAGAAGATTACGTTGGGATCGTGTGCTACCCACGACGGAGGCAACTACAATGGTGAGATGGCTGTGGGAAAACCGCACGGCAAAGGTAAGACAACTTGGAAAAACGGTAACACCTACGAGGGGGAGTACGTGAAGGGAAAACGTCAGGGTTACGGCGTCTACCAATTCTCTGACGGTGAGCGCTACGAGGGACAGTGGATGCAAGATCAGCAGCATGGGCAAGGCACCTATTATTTTCAGAACAACAATAAGTATGTGGGGCTCTGGTATCGCGACTATCAGCAGGGGCAGGGCACGATGTATTACTTCAATGGCGACGTATATAAGGGCAACTGGCGTGAAGACAAACGCGAGGGTAAGGGCCTCTACACTTTTGCAAGTGGAGCCTATTACAATGGCGACTGGAAACAGGACAAGAAGCACGGACAGGGCTTCTTCGACTGGGCCGACGGCTCTACCTACGACGGACAGTGGCTGGCCGACCAGCGCAGCGGCAAAGGTACGTTTAAGTATGCTAACGGCGATGTGTACATAGGACAGTGGCTGGCCGACCGCATGCACGGGCGTGGCATCTATAGGTTTCAGAACGGTGACATCTATGAAGGCGACTATGAGAAAGGCATGCGCACGGGCACTGGCATCTTCAAGTATGCCAACGGCGACAAGTACAGCGGCCAATTTCTCAACGGCGACAAGCACGGACAGGGTACTCTCGTGTGGAAAAACGGCAATACCTACGTAGGCCAGTGGCAGTATGACGTGCCAAACGGCAAGGGACGTCTGACCACCAAGCAGGGCGACCTCGTGGAAGGTGAGTTTAAAAACGGACTGCCGGAAGGCGAGTGTATTGGGCATATGGCTGATGGGTCGCGCTTCAAGGCGAAGTTTAAAGACGGATTGCGCAACGGGGCCGCCATCGAGGAGACGAAAGACGGACTGCGCTTTGAGGGCAGCTACGTCGACGGAAAGCGCGACGGAGCCTTCGTTGAAAAAGACCGCAACGGCAACGTGACGGCACGTGGCACCTACACTCGTGGGCACAGGAAGACGAACTGAGTAAGGCTTGTGATTGCCTAACACCAAATTACTAAAAGAAATAAAGATAGCAGAGTATGATCATCGACACACTTGAGAATCTCGTTAAGTACGAGTCGCTTCATCCGCTATTTAAAGAGGTGGTGGCGTTTATTGACCAGCATCCACTCAGTCAGTTGGCTGAGGGCAAGCATGTAATCAAGGAGGGGGAGCTCTTTGTAAATATACAGACGGCGAAGGGCAAAACGCCCGATGAGGCCGTCATCGAGACTCACCGCCGAATGATTGATATACAAATACCGCTCGACAGCACCGAGACTTATGGCTATACGCCATTATGTAATCTACCAGCGACACCTTATAATGAGGAGAAAGACATCACGAAATATCCTAACCTGATAGCCGAGAGCTTCATTGAATGCCAGCCGGGCATGTTTGCCGTCTTCTTCCCACAAGACGGACATGCACCTTGCATTGCTGCGGTTCCGGAGATAAGGAAAGCTATTTTTAAAGTGAAAGTATAAATAGACAGACAATGACGAAGAAAAACAATAAAGAGCAGAAGACTGAGCACATCGGCTTGGTGAAGAACGACATGTGGCTCGAGCCTTATGAGGATGCCATCAGGGGCAGGCACGAGCACGCGCTGTGGAAAATCAAACAACTGACGCGTGGCGGCAGAAAGACGCTGTCTGACTTTGCTACCGGACATCTGTACTACGGTCTGCACAAACTGGTGCGCGGCTGGGTGTTCAGGGAATGGGCCCCCAATGCCACTGAAATATATCTCATAGGCGACTTCAACGACTGGAAGGAGGACGAACGCTACAAGCTGAAGCGCATTGAGGGCACTGGCAACTGGGAACTGAAGCTGCGCGAGCGCGACATGAAGCACGGACAGCTCTATAAGATGAAGGTGCGCTGGAATGGCGGCGAAGGCGAGCGTATCCCGGCATGGGTGCGCAGGGTGGTGCAGGATGAGCAGACAAAGATATTCTCGGCTCAAGTGTGGAATCCGGCACGGAAATATGACTTCAAGAAAAAAAACTTCAAACCGCGTAGGTCGCCGCTACTTATCTACGAGTGCCACGTGGGAATGAGTCAGGATGCCGAGAAGGTTGGCACATACAATGAGTTTCGCGAAAATGTGTTGCCGCGCGTTGCTGCCGATGGGTATAACTGCATACAAGTGATGGCTATCCAGGAGCATCCTTATTATGGATCGTTCGGATATCATGTATCGTCGTTTTTTGCGCCGAGCAGCCGATTCGGCACGCCTGAGGAACTTAAGCAGCTCATCGACGAGGCGCATCGGCTGGGCATCAGTGTCATCATGGACATCGTGCACAGCCATGCCGTGAAGAACGAAGTGGAGGGGCTTGGCAATCTGGCGGGCGACCCTAACCAGTTCTTCTATCCCGGCGAGCGACGTGAACATCCCGCTTGGGACTCGCTCTGCTTCGACTATGGCAATGACGGCGTGCTGCACTTCCTGCTCTCCAATTGTAAATATTGGCTCGAAGAGTTCCACTTCGACGGATTCCGCTTCGACGGCGTCACGTCGATGCTCTACTACAGTCATGGCTTGGGGGAGGCCTTCACGGGCTATGGCGACTATTTCAATGGTGCTGAAGACGACAATGCCATCTGCTATCTCACACTGGCCAACAAGCTGATTCATGAAGTCAACCCGCAGGCTATCACAATCGCCGAGGAGGTGAGTGGCATGCCGGGATTGGCTGCCAAGTTTGAAGACGGCGGATTCGGGTTCGACTACCGCATGGCTATGAACATTCCCGACTATTGGATTAAGACAATCAAGGAGCTGCCCGATGAGGCATGGAAGCCAAGTAGTATTTTCTGGGAGGTGAAAAACAGACGACCTGACGAGAAAACCATTTCTTATTGCGAAAGCCACGACCAGGCTCTGGTGGGCGACAAGACTATCATATTCCGGCTGATTGATGCCGATATGTACTGGCACTTCAAGAAAGGCGACGAGAATGAAGTGGCACGCCGGGGCATTGCTCTGCACAAAATGATTCGTCTGGTGACCCTCGCGGCTATCAATGGCGGCTACTTGAACTTCATGGGCAATGAGTTCGGGCATCCGGAGTGGATCGACTTCCCGCGTGAGGGCAACGGATGGAGCCATAAGTATGCCAGAAGACAATGGAACCTGGTGGACAACCACGACCTGTGCTACCACTGGCTGGGCGATTTCGACCGCGAAATGCTGCGTGTGGTGAAGAGTATTCGCAACTTCCAGGACAAGGCGGTGGTTGAAATATGGCACAATGACGGCGATCAGATTCTGGCATTCATGCGCGGCGACTTGATTTTCGTGTTTAACTTTTCGCCTAATAAATCGTTTGCTGACTATGGTTTCCTTGTGCCTACCGGTTCCTATGAGGTGGTACTTAACACTGATGCCAAGGAGTTTGGCGGCAATGGGCTGGCCGATGATACCGTGACTCACTTTACTAACTATGACCCTCTCTATGTGAAAGAGCATAAGGAGTGGTTGAAACTGTATATCCCTGCCCGCTCGGCAGTTGTCTTGAAGAAAAACTGACCATGATGCTGCGTAAGAAAAACGGGTTGGCCTCTGTGCGTGGGGTCTGTGCTGTGATATTTATCCTCTTCTCGTTTCTGTGGCTTTATGAGTTTCAGGCCGATGTGCTGGCTGTTGCCCAGCATGTGCTCAGTCAGGGGCAGACTCATTATGACCGCACTATCGGGGCTGTGCTCATCACGGCGGTACTGATGCTGTTGCAGTTGTGTGTCTATGCCGTCACGCGACTGTCACGGCGCACGCATGCGCTGACCTATCTGCCGTCGATGCTCGTTCTGGCTGTGATATCCGACGTGCCGTCCGACATCGACTACCACTTCTCTTTCGGAGCATGGGCATGGGTGATTCCTGTGGTGCTGATAGCGTGGGGCGGCGTGGTTTGGCTTGCCAAGCATGTGATGCCGTTTGAAAACGACGACAAGACGCCTACTGGTGTGTTCTCTCGCCGCATGTGGATTAATCTGCTCCAGATGGTGATAATGATGATTGTTGTTACCGTTGTCGGCAATACAAATGCCGTGTTTCATTTCACTGCCCACGCCGAGACGGCACTTCTGCGCAACGATGCTGAGAGCGCAACGCGGGTTGGTATACGGTCTGAAGAGACCGATGAATGCTTGTCGATGCTGCGTATTCATGCACTGGCACGGCAGGGACAACTTGCCGAACAGCTGTTCTGCTATCCCTTGAAGGGCAACAGCGCTGACATGTTGCCGTTGAAAGGGAGCCGTTCGCGTTTGCGCCTGTTGCCGGCTGACAGCATCTGGAAGGCTTTTGGCGCCAGGCCTGTCTATGCCATGACCACTAAGTTTTACCTGTCTGCTCTCGAGCGTGACACTGTCGAACATCCTATGGTGGCCGACTATGTGTTGTGCGGTTTGCTCATCGATCGCCAGCTCGACGACTTTGCCGAGGCCTTGCCCCGATACTATAGCATGGAGGAGGACTCGCTGCCACGTCATTATCGCGAGGCGCTCAGCCTGCGCAGGTTGTTGAGGCACCATGGCAGCAATATAGCTGCTGACAGCGTGGCTGACAATGTCTACTATAACTACTATAAGCAATAGTCAGCCGTTCAGGGTTTTGAATATTACAAAAAGAATCGCCACCGTCCCAAAAGGGCGGTGGCGATTCTTTTGTAGCGTAAGAAAACTGATTATTCGATAACCACAAGGGCGTCGTCTTCCATGACACTCTCACCGATTTTCACGCAGATGGCAGTCACCTTGCCGGCCTTTTCTGCCTGCAGGGCATTGGCCATCTTCATGGCTTCGAGCACGATGACTGTGTCGCCGGCCTGAACTTCGTCGCCTACAGCCACCTTGATGTCGGTGATGACACCAGGCAGAGGAGCCTTCACGGCGTTGTTCTTGTTCACTGCATCCTTGTTGGCTGCAGGAGCATCGTCGGCTGTGGCAGGAGCAGCAGCCTTACCCAGCACGGGCTTCTTCTTCTCGGGCTCCGGCTCCTTTTCCATTTCTACTTTATACTCTTCACCATTTACGGTGACGGTCACGATGTTCTCCTCGATGTCGCCAACGGCAACCTCGTACTTCGTTCCGTTGATTGTATATTTGTATTCTTTCATTTCTGTTTTGATTTAAGGATGAGCTGTCATGGTGAGGGCGTAACCATTCCACTGAGTGGGATGTTCCACGATGGTAATGAAGCCAGGCTCCACATCGTGAACGTTATTGCCGAGATGCTCGTGCAGCGCCAGAGCGATGGCAGCATATACTTCGTTCTTCATAGGTCTCTGTTTTTTAATTGTTACATCGGAATGTTGCCATGCTTCTTAGCGGGCAGTGCATCGCGCTTGGTAGCAAGCTGAGCCAGACCGCGGCAGATGCGGAAGCGAGTGTTGCGAGGTTCGATGACATCGTCGATGTAGCCATACTTGGCTGCCTGATAGGGGTTGGCAAAGAGCTCGTTGTACTCGTCCTCCTTCTCTGCAATGAAGGCCTTCACGTCTTCGCCGGCTTCCTTCTTGGCCTTGGCTTCCTTGGCATAGAGCACTGCGGCAGCACCTGAAGCACCCATCACGGCAATCTCGGCGGAGGGCCATGCATAGTTCAGGTCGGTGCGGAGCTGCTTGCAGCCCATCACGATGTGAGAACCGCCGTACGACTTGCGCAGCGTGACCGTGATCTTGGGCACGGTAGCTTCACCGTAAGCGTAAAGCAGCTGTGCGCCGTGCAGGATAACGGCGTTGTACTCCTGGCCGGTGCCGGGCAGGAATCCGGGAACGTCGACAAGAGAGACGATAGGAATGTTGAAAGCGTCGCAGAACCGAACGAAGCGCGAGCCTTTGCGCGATGCATTCACATCGAGCACACCGGCGTAGCACATAGGCTGGTTTGCAACGATACCTACACTCTGACCGTTGAAGCGTGCGAAACCGACGATGATGTTTTTGGCAAACTTGGGCTGAACTTCAAAGAATTCGCCATCGTCAACCACGGCACCAATCACCTTGTACATGTCGTAAGCCTCGTTGGGATTCTCGGGGATGATAGCGTTCAGGCTGTCTTCCATGCGGTTGATGGGGTCGTCGCACTTCTTGCGGGGAGCCACTTCCATGTTGTTAGAGGGAATGTAGCTCAGCAGCGTCTTAAGCATCTGGAGACCTTCCTCCTCGGTCTTTGCAGTGAAATGGGTTACGCCGCTCTTCGTGGCGTGAACCGATGCGCCGCCAAGATGCTCCTGGTCGATATCTTCGCCCGTGACGGTCTTCACCACCTTCGGTCCGGTGAGGAACATGTATGAAGTGTTCTCCATCATGAGCGTGAAGTCGGTGAGGGCGGGAGAGTAGACAGCACCACCGGCGCAGGGGCCGAAGATACCGCTGATCTGAGGGATGACACCCGAAGCCAGAATGTTGCGCTCGAAGATTTCAGCGTAGCCGGCCAGTGCGTTGATGCCTTCCTGGATACGTGCGCCACCCGAGTCGTTGATGCCGATGACGGGAGCGCCCATCTTCATGGCCATGTCCATCACCTTGCAGATCTTCTGGCTCATGGTCTCTGACAGCGAGCCGGCATGGACGGTGAAGTCCTGAGCGAAGATGAATACCAGACGGCCGTCGATGGTACCCGAACCGGCCACCACGCCGTCGCCAGGGAACTGCTTCTTCTCCATGCCGAAGTTGTGGCAACGGTGTTCCTTGAACATGTCATACTCCTCGAAAGAACCTTCGTCGAGAAGCATCTCGATACGCTCGCGAGCAGTGTATTTGCCGCGCTCGTGCTGTTTCTGTATTGCTTTTTCACCACCACCGAGACGGGCCTGTTCGCGCTTCTCGATGAGCTGCTTGATTTTCTCTAATTGCTTGGTCATATTATTTTATGTCTATGATTATCATTTAATACAGGTTTCTGTAGGCCTTGATTCTATGTTGTGCGCACATGGTCCAAAGTTGCTTTGGAGCCAATTAGTGCTCGCAAAGTTCGGTCAGGATGCCGCAGGTCGATTTCGGGTGCAGGAAAGCGATGTTCAGATTCTCTGCGCCTTTGCGGGGAGCCTGGTCGATAAGACGCACGCCCTTCTCGCTGACTTCTGCCAATGCGTTGGCCACGCCGTCCTCAATGCAGAAAGCCACATGGTGAACGCCCTTGTTGCCTTTGTCGAGCCACTTCTGGATGGTGCTCTCAGGTGATGTGGGCTCAAGAAGCTCGAGCTTCACCTCGCCGCACTTCAGAAAAGCGGTCTTTACTTTTTGGTCTGCAACTTCTTCAATGTTGTAACACTTCAGTCCCAGTACATTTTCAAAGTAAGGGAGTGATTCTTCGATGCTCTGGACGGCAATGCCCAGATGCTCAATGTGCGAAATTTTCATATTGTTTAAAGTTTAAAACATAAATTACTGCGCAAAGGTACGAAGTTTTTCCGTTTTGGCCAAATGTTTCGACACTTTTGTTTGTGAAACAGAATTAAAATTGTACAGAAAAAGCGTAAGACCTGTGGAAAAAGTGTTTCTACAGCAGGAATGAAGTGTGTATGACGTCTTTTGTGGCGATTGGGCGCAGGCTTCGCTGACACGGCGTTTTGTTGATAAAGTTCATAATATTTTGCTGGCGTCGGCCGTTACATGGCGGTTTTGCCCATTGGCAAAAAGGCCTCAGTCCCTTCGGCCATGGTTTATAAAGGCTTTGGGAATGCGGCGTATTTATTTGCTATGCAGCAGATTATGACCGGTGGAAGGCTGTCTGTTCTTCAAAACTTCAGAACTCCACAATGACCCTTCCGTTGATTTGTCGGCCCGTGAGATAGTTAGGCACGGCCCATTGGCGGTTGGTCACATCGGTCACCCAGTAATAGCTGTTGACATTGGATATGCCGAAGAGGTTCAGACAGTCGAGGCCAAGCCACAGGTTTTTGATGCCTTTCTGCTTGTGGAGAGCCAGATAGCTCATGCCGATATCGGCTCGCTTGTAGGCAGGAGCACGGAAGTTTTGCGCCTCCAGTCCGCGGTGGGGGGCGCCAAAGGGCAGACCGTTGGCATAAGCCAGCCGTAGCGTCATCTTCCAGCGTTCGGTGCCGGGGAAGTAGTCGGTGAAGTGCAGATTGAGTGCAAAGCGCTGGTCGGTGGGCATGGGCACCCATTGGCCGTTGAACTTTTGCTGCGTGCTCATGAGCGATAGTGACACCCATGAGTCGGTGCCAGGCACGAATTCGCCATAGAGCTTCAGGTCCAGGCCGGCGGCATAGCCCGATGTGAGGTTTTGTCCGTAGTAGGTCACCTTCACGTTTTGCACGTTGTAGGGTATGAGGTTCGACAGCGACTTGAAGTAGGCTTCGGCAGTAAACTTATAGGGTCTCTCTTTCATCCTGAAGCGATAGTCCATGGCCGCAATGAATTGCAGCGACCGCTGGCTCTTGATGTTGCTGTTGAGTGTGGCTTTCGTGATGCCGGCCGTGGTGACCGTGTCGCGCAGTTCCTTGAAGAATGGCGCCTGATAGTAGATGCCTGTGGCCAGGCGGTAGGTGATGTCGGTGTTGTAGCCCGGCACGATGGCGAGCGAAACACGGGGCGATACGATGGTCTCTTTGGTGAACGACCAGTTGGCGAAGCGTACACCGTAGTTGAGGGTGTAGAACGTCTCGCCTCGCTGCCATTTGTAGGTGTCCTGCAGGTATCCCTCCCAGCGTGTAGACTTCATGTTGTTTTTCGATGAGAGTGTGTAGATAAGATCCAGGCGGTTGCTGGTGTGAGGCACCGAATAGCCGCTGGAGTCGCGCATTTCGTATTCGCGGCTCTGCTCTTCTATGCGCTCCCATTTCACGGTGAGGCCTCCTTCAATGTCGTGGCGCTTCAGCTTCTTGTCAATTATCAGCTTCATGCTTTGCACCTTGGCCGTCAGGTAGTTGCGTGCGTGCTCGGCATAAGTGCCTACTCCCAGCTGCTGCGCGCTCTCGGTGTCGCTGAGCCAGTATTGTCCTTGAATGTCGTAGCACTCTTGTTCCTTCGTGTAGAATCCCGACCACAGCAGTTTGATGTGCAGCGAGTCGCTGATATGGCGTGTGATTGAGGCCGTGCCGAAGAGTGTGCGGAAGATATCCTTTTCCTGTCCGTCGAAATATACTCTGAATGACTTCACGTCTTCCATCGTGCCGAATGAAGTCTCGCGGTCTTTAGGCTTGAAGTTATAGTGATTTTCCGATATGTTGCCGAGCACGTTGATGGTCCACCGCCGGTTAGGCTCGTAGGTGATGAAAGTCTGATAGTCGAGGAAATTCGGCTTATACTCGCCGGTTGTCTCCAGCGATCCCAGCAGATAGCGGTTGGTTTTGTAGCGCAGGCCGTGGCTCATGGAAAACTTCTTGCCTGCGATGCCCGCGTAGGCGCTGGCTCCGAGCAGCGAAGCCATGGCCGACGCTTCCGTCTTGCTGGGGCGCCGGTAGGTGATGTCGAGTGCCGACGACATCTTGTCGCCGTATTTGGCAGAGAATCCTCCGCTGGAGAATCCTACCTTTTCCACCATGTCAGAATTGATGATAGAGAGACCTTCCTGCTGTCCGCTTCTGACGAGCAGCGGGCGGTATATCTCAACGTTGTTGATGTAGACGGAGTTCTCGTCAAACGATCCGCCGCGCACGTTATACTGGCTCGACAGCTCGTTGTGGGTCGACACGCCGGCCTGCTGCTGTATGAGCTCTTCCACGGCGTTGCCCGTGGCCGAGGGCACGGTCTTCAGTTCCTTCAGGTCAAGCTGTTCCATCTGGTCGGTCTGGCGTCGTTTCTCGGTGACCACCACCTCGCCCAGCTGCTGGTCGGCCCGCAGCAATATGCGCAGCGTCTGTGTGCCCTGTGGTTTATACAGTGTGCGCGTGCGTGTCCTGTAGCCCACCATCGAGAAGCGCACCACCACCGAGTCGGCCGTGTTGAGGGTCATTCTGTATTCGCCTTTCAGGTTGCTCATTGTCACCTTGCCCTGTGCCACGCATGCCACGGTGGCCAGTTCCAGCGGGTTGCCTTCATCGTCGGTCACCAGTCCTTTCAGCGTGAATGTCTGCGCCAGCAGGCTGAGTCGTGTTGCCAGAAGCAGCGCGAGCAGCGCTATATATCGTTTGCCGTTTGTTTTCATAACTTACTTAATAACGCAGGCAAGGCATTTTTATTATGTCGCCTTCTGATTAAATTGATATATGTATTCGGCTGCCAACCTGTGCTGGCGCAGACACGCATGTGTGATATCTGAGGCGAATTTTGGCCAAGATTTGCAGCCGACATGCCTTCAGAACAGGCTATATAGACATGTCAGTCGGTGCTGTTGGGGGGGCGGGCGGCGTCAGTCGCGATAAAGCCACGACAAGACGCAGTTAATCCATCTGATGGAACAGCGGAACCATCTGTAGGTAGACACGGGCTTGCCGCCGAAGCGCAGAATAAAGTCGCGGAACGTGTTTTTGCGGTATGGCAGCCCGACGTCCATGAAGTAAATATGCTCGCAGCCCTGGCGGTGAGCATCCTTGATGGCATGCCAGATGGTAAGTATGTCGGGGTGAATGAAGGCATACGACTTGCGCCTGTAGGCGGCATACCACAGATAGGCCTGACGGTGGCTGTAGACTACGGCCGAGCATCCCACCACATGGTCGTGATAACGCGTCAGGCTGAGCTGGCCGTTGCCTTGCTCCATGAGGCCCCTGAAAAACTGCTCGTCGGGTATGTATCGCTTTGGCTTGAGCCAGTTGTGGTGCTTCAGCAGTCGCATGAATTCCCTGAAGTCTTCCTCGCCGCCCACCTGGGCGGTGACGACGCCGCGCTCGTAGGCTGTGTTGATGCGCTCCAGCATGCGGCTGCTGATGCGCTCCTCGGGCGTGCGGGAGTGCAGCGAGTTGTGGATGCTCATCCATCTGACGGGGAAGAAGCCCCTGTCGCGCAGCTGTCGGTAGCCGAACATCTTCTGGCTGAGGTGGCTCACCTCTATGTAGAGCGTCCACCGTCCCAGCTTCGAGGTGATGGCCTGCAGCATGATGCCGAAGAGCTCGCCTGAGTCTGATGCGCCGTCGGCATAGACACCTTCGCCCAGAATGAGGCAGTGGCGATAGAGATAGGGAGGAAAGAGCGACGAGCGATAGCGCACCAGCGCCAGCATCTGGGCCGCCACTTCGCCGCCGTCGGTCTCCAGGGTGACGAGGTAGGGCTTCAGTCTGGGTGTGGCCTGCGCAAGATAGAACAGCTGGCGTCCGTGGAAGAAGTTGGTTTCGGCCAGCCGGTCGGGCAGGGTGTTGCCGCTGGTGTATATCTGCGTCTTCATGCTGCTT
Source organism: Prevotella sp. (assembly GCA_017934525.1). GTDB lineage: Bacteria > Bacteroidota > Bacteroidia > Bacteroidales > Bacteroidaceae > Prevotella. Next base: position 35,295 of record JAGBJJ010000031.1, on the reverse strand, counting down.
GTCGACTAATTATCGGCAAAGATAATAAAAAAGGATGAAAAATAATGACGAAGTCTAAAAAAAAGTGCACGAAGCACGATTTATTAAGTATTATTTCGTATCTTTGCACCTAATTAAGTGTTATAAAATACGACAAGACATATGGCTGATTTTAAGACTTTAGTGCAGCGCCGGCGTTCCTGCCGACAGTTCACGGGCGAGGAGATTGATGCCGAACAGGTGGGGCTCATCCTGAGAGCCGCCCTCATGTCGCCTACGTCGCGCAACAGGAGGGAGTGGCAGTTTGTGGTGGTCGACGATAAACTTGATTTAGAGAAGCTGTCGGATGCCAAGGAGCATGGTGCTCAGCTCATCAAGGGAGCCGCGATGGCCATCGTTGTACTGGGCGACCCCCTGCACAACGACTGCTGGATTGAAGACGGTGCGCTGGCAGCTTTGTCAATGCAATATCAGGCTGAAGAGCTGGGGCTGGGCTCATGCTGGGTGCAGATGCGCGGGCGGGGGCTTGCCGATGCCACTTCGGCCGACACTGTCATACGCGGCGTGCTCGACATCCCAGAGAGCTACTCCGTGCTCTGCGTGGTCGCTTTCGGCCATAAGGCCGAGAGTCGTGAGCCGCACGATGAAGAGACGCTGAAGTGGGAAAACGTTCATCTCAATAAGTTCTGATGAAGATTGTGTTTGCAGGGGCAGGCAGGCTTGCCACTAATTTCGCGCTTGCTTTGAGCCAGGCCGGCCATCAGATAGCGGCCGTTTATAGTCGTACCATGGCGTCGGCTGAAGGGCTTGCCCGCCTTGTAGGTAGCGAGGCTACCGACGATATTGGCTCTTTGCCGCATGAGGCCGATGCTTTCATCATCTCAGTGAAAGACGATGCGCTGGCGTCGGTGGCCGGCCGGCTGGCCGTGGGGCGGCAGGACCAGGTGTTTCTCCACACGTCGGGAGCAGTGCCCATGGCGGCTGTCGGCACAGTGGGGCATCACGGAGTGATATATCCGCTGCAGACTTTCTCAAAGGAGAGGCAGGTTGATTTTTCGCGCGTACCTTTTTTTATTGAGGGCAGCGACGCTGTTGCGCAAGAGGCGGCGCGCAGCATAGCCACATCGCTGAGCAGCCGGGTGCAGGTGCTGGCTTCTGCCGACCGCCGCCGTCTGCATCTGGCTGCAGTGTTTGCCTGCAATTTTTCAAACCACTGCTATGCCCTGGCGGCCGAAGTGCTCGGCAAGTGCGGACTGACATTCGATGTGCTGCTGCCTCTCATCGACGAGACGACGGCAAAGGTGCACCACATGAGTCCGCGCGACGCACAGACGGGGCCGGCTGTACGTTACGATGAGAATGTCATTCGCGCCCACGAACAGCTGCTGGCCGACGACCCACAGCTGCAGGCCGTCTATTCGGAACTGAGCAGAAGTATACACCAATTATACCAAAGACAATGATAAACTACGATCTGAAGAAAATAAAAGCCATCATCTTCGATGTCGATGGTGTGCTCTCTTGCGAAACCATCACACTGCCTGCCGAAGGCGTGCCCCTGCGCACGGTGAACATCAAAGACGGCTATGCCATACAGCTGGCCATGAAGCTGGGGCTGCGCATCGTCGTCATGACGGGGGCCACGGTCGATGCCATCAAGCATCGCTACGAGGGGCTGGGGATGGAAGATATCTATATGGGCTGTTCGGTGAAGATAAAGACCTATGAATCCTTTCTGCAGAAATACGGACTGGCCGACGAAAACATCATGTATATGGGCGACGACATACCCGACTTGGAGGTGATGCGGCGCGTAGGGTGCCCTGTTTGCCCGAAAGACGCCTGCCCGGAAGTGCGCGAGGCAAGCATCTATGTGAGCCATCGCAATGGTGGCTGCGGCTGCGCACGCGACGTCATAGAGCAGACGCTCAGGGCACAAGGACTCTGGCAGATGAATGCCACTGCCTTTGGCTGGTAGAAACGAAAAGGAAATAAGGAACTGAAGAGATAAGGAGACTCCTGTTATGTTAGACAATCTGAAAAACTATCACATCATTTTGGCAAGCAATTCTCCACGCCGCAAGCAGTTGTTGTCGGGGCTCGGCTTCGACTTCGACGTGAAAGTGCTGCCGTTTATCAACGAAGACTACCCCGACGGCATCCCCGCCGAGGACATAGCCGAATATATTGCGCGCAAGAAAGCTGATGCCTACAGAAGGGTGATGCTGGCCGATAACCTGATTATTACGGCCGACACAGTAGTCGTTGTGGGGGGGCAGGCGTTGGGAAAGCCCGTTGATGCGGCGGATGCTCACCGCATGTTGCGCATGTTGAGCGGTCGCACACACCAGGTAGTCACGGGAGTATGTCTCACCACATTTGAGCAGCAGCGCCACTTTTCCGTGTCGACTGACGTCACGTTCAAACAGCTGTCTGACGAAGAAATATCCTATTACATTGAGACTTATCGTCCCTTCGACAAGGCTGGAGCCTACGGCATTCAGGAGTGGATTGGCTATATTGGCGTGACGGGGCTCAATGGGAGCTATTTCAACGTCATGGGACTGCCGGTGCAAAGAATATACACAGAACTGGCTGCCTTCTAAAAACAAATTGCCCGAAAGACATTGTCCTTCTGGAAATGGCAGCTGACACTGCGGCTTATTATTCAACAGAATAATTAATGCTCGCCATTCGGCAAACTTTACGTTGCGAGGCGGCCTGTGCAGGTCGCCTCGCAACGTAAAGTGATGCTACTCATCAGCATATTCTGACAGGTTCTCGGCCTCCTCATCGGGATCGTCGCTGCCCAAGTCCATCATGGTCGAGTAGTTGTCCTCGGTGATTTCGTCGTCGTTCGGCCCGTCTATCTCGATGTCCTCCTCGTCCTGCTTGTAGTAGTTGTCTTCGATTTCAACATCCTCGTCGTTGTCCTCGTTGTTGCCGCCGTAGGTGTTGAACTTCATTCTTGGCTTCTCAGCCTCAGGCTTAGCCTTGGCAAAGATAGCCTCCACCCATGTGCCTTTGGCCACCTCGAGCACCTCATAGCCGTCTTCCACCTTCTTCTCATACATACCGCCCTTTTTGTGCAGACGGTCTTTGGGAAGCGTGGTAGTTGAGATGTCGAAGCCGTTCTCGATGATATCTTTTATCGACTGTGAGAGCGAATCCCATCCGCCGCCGAAGTTTCTGTCAAGCACTTCTATGAGTTTTGCTGCCGAGATATGGCGAATATTCTCATAGGTAAGATCGGTCACCCGCATGATGGGGCGCTTCTTGATGGCCAGCGTCATCTTTTGGTTCTCGTCAATCTTTACAGTTCCTACCTTGTAGCCTTGCTTCTCATATTTCGTGCGTGCAATCTGCGAGTCGGTGGTCACCTCTTCAATCATGAAGGCCGACCGGATGATGTCGATATAGTGGCGCATGTTTTCTTTCATCTCTGCGTCTTTGTCGGCAGCATCCCACATGCGGAAAATGTCATTTTCCTGCACATCCCACACCGTACTCTTGGTGAGGGTCTTCAGTGTCAATGTTTTCTTTTCTGTCTCTTGTTCCATATTGTTATGCTTTATTTTGTGTGCAAAGATACGAAATAATGCTTAATTCTTAGTGGATAACGCTTAATTTTTTTCGCTTTGTCGCAAATTTCCGCTTTTTTTTCATTATCTTTGCCAGATAAAAATGAATATTATCCAAATATGTCGCAACCATTAGCAGAAAGACTGCGCCCGCACACACTCGACGACTACATAGGCCAGCAGCATCTGGTCGGCGAGGGTGCTGTACTGAGACGCATGATTGATTCGGGCCGCATATCGTCATTCATTCTCTGGGGGCCGCCGGGGGTGGGTAAAACGACGCTGGCCCACATCATTGCCAGCAAACTGGAGATTCCCTTCTACACGCTCTCTGCAGTGACCAGTGGCGTGAAAGACGTGCGTGATGTCATTGAGAAAGCCCAGAAAGGGCGCTTTTTCAACGAGGCGTCGCCCATCTTGTTCATTGACGAGATACACCGTTTCTCGAAGTCGCAGCAAGACTCCTTGCTCGGCGCCGTGGAGCGTGGCATCGTCACGCTGATAGGTGCCACGACGGAGAACCCCTCGTTTGAGGTGATTCGTCCGCTGCTGTCGCGCTGCCAGCTTTATGTGCTGAAGCCCTTGGAGGCTGATGACCTGATGAAGCTGCTGCATAGGGCCATCACAACCGATGTGGAGCTGCGTGAGCGGCACATAGAGCTGAAGGAGACGGGCGCATTGATGCGCTTTAGCGGCGGTGATGCGCGCAAGCTGCTCAACATACTTGAGCTGGTGGTAGAGTCGGAGAGCGGCGATGTGGTTATCACCGACGAGCTGGTTGTGGCGCGCCTGCAGCAGAACCCGCTGGCCTACGACAAGGACGGCGAGATGCACTACGACATCATCTCTGCCTTTATCAAGAGCATCCGAGGCAGTGACCCTGATGCTGCCCTCTATTGGATGGCGCGTATGATAGAAGGCGGTGAAGACCCGCAGTTCATAGCTCGCAGAATGGTGATTTCGGCCTCAGAAGACATTGGGCTGGCCAATCCCAACGCATTGTTGCTGGCCAATGCCGCCTTCGACACGGTGATGAAGATAGGTTGGCCTGAGGCACGCATTGCGCTGGCGGAGACCGTCGTCTATTTGGCCACGTCGCCAAAGAGCAACTCTGCCTACCTTGGCATCGACGCAGCCCTTAGTCTGGTCAGGCAGACGGGGAATCTCCCCGTACCTCTTCATATAAGAAATGCCCCGACGCAGCTGATGAAAAACCTCGGCTACAGCGACGGCTACAAGTATCCTCACGACTTCCCCGGCCATTTTGTGGCCCAGCAATATCTGCCGGACGCCATCAAGGACCAGCGTTTCTGGCACGGTCAGCATAGCCCCAGCGAAGAAAAGCTATATCAGCGCATGGTGAGCTATTGGGGAAAAAGATTTGAGGATTGAGGAAAGGAGGCTGACACGGAAAGAGGGGCAGATGCAGCAAGCGCAGCATCTGCCCCTCTTTCCGCGTGTTGCAGCCGCAAGCAGCTTATTTGTTTACCACGTTTACCGGACTGCCGGCAATGAAGGCTTTGACGTTGTCGGTGGCAATCTGCATCAGGCGCACGCGGGCCTCGTAAGTAGCCCATGCGATGTGAGGCGTCAGGTAGGCATTAGGGCATGCGAGCAGGGGATTGTCGGCTGCAGGAGGCTCTTGCGACATGACGTCGGCTCCATAGGCCATCAGGTGGCCCGACTGCAAGGCCTGGGCCACGGCGGCTTCGTCTACCAGCGGTCCTCTGCCGGTGTTGATGAGAATGGCTCCTTGCTTCATCCGGCTGAGCGTCTCCTGATTGATGAGATGGCGCGTCTGCGGGGTCAGAGGGCAATGCAGGGTGAGCACGTCGCTGACAGCCAGCAGTCCGTCGAGCGTCGTCTTCTGTATTCCCTGAGGCAGGTCGCTTGAGTTCTTGCTTGTCATGGCGAAGATGTCCATGCCCAGCTGGCGTCCTATGTTAGCCACCTTCATGCCAATGCTTCCCAGTCCCACAATGCCGAGCGTCTTGCCTGCGAGTTCAAAGAGCGGAGTGTCCCAGTAGCAGAAGTCTTTGTTGCTGCTCCAGACACCCTGCCGGTTCAGTTGAGCATAGTGAGCCACGCGGTTTGAAATGTTGAGAATGTGGGCAAACGTGAGTTGCGCCACGCTATCGGAACTGTAAGAGGGAATGTTGGTGACCACGATGCCCTTCAGTCGGGCTGCCTCGGTGTCAACCACGTTGTAGCCGGTGGCCAGCACTCCGATATATTTCAGGTGCGGCAGCTTGCTGATAATGTCGGCCGTGAGCACCACTTTGTTGGTGAGCACGATGTCGGCCTCCTGACTTCGTGCGATTACTTCTTCAGCAGGTGTGCGGTCGTAGACCGTAAGTTGTCCCAGTTCTTTCATGGCGTCCCACGAGAGGTCGCCAGGGTTGGCGGCATAGCCGTCGAGTACTACAATATTCATCATATCGCTAATGTTTTTTGGAGTTTATGTCAGGCATTGGCGGCTTTGCGGGGCGGTGAAAATCTCGCCGGGAGCTCCCCAATGCCGATGCAAAGGTAAGAAAAATATTGGAAAACACGAAGAAAAGAGTGGAATTATTTTGTGCGCAGCCATACGCATCGGGTTGTGGACGGCGCCTTTTCAGGCTGCAAGGGTGGAAAGGTTCGCCCTGCAAGGTGGCACGCCGAGTGGAAATTTTGGCCGGAATTCAACAGATTTTGGCCAAAATCGATTAAATTTTGGCCAAAATCATGTTGCTCTCTGGCTGTTTCATTGGTCGGTGGTAGTCTTGCTGCGGCTTATATCGCTGCTCTGCCGGTCGGATTCTCTGAATATTTCGATTTGCTGGCGCACTGATTCTGCATGGATACACTCAAACATCTTAGCCACGAAATGTGCCGACAGCTTGCACTGCGCCCCTTCGGCCAGTCTCAGCGAGAGCATGTCACTATAGCGTGATGGCTGCAGCACGGTCATGTTGTGTTCGCGTTTGTAGCGACCTATTTCGCGACAGATGCTCATGCGCTGTGCAAGCGTGTCCATCAGCTGGTCGTCGAGTTCGTCGATTTCGTTGCGCAACTGCCTGATGTCTTCGGCCGAGGCCGTCACGTCGCGTATGGTCAGTGAGCCAAGCAGATGTCTAAGCGACTCAGGCGTAAGCTGTTGTGCCGCATCGCTCCAAGCCTGCTGAGGGTTGCAGTGGCTCTCGATGATTAGTCCGTCGAAGCCCAGATCCATGGCTTGCTGTGCGAGCGGCTCCACCAGGTCTCGCCGTCCGGCAATGTGAGAAGGGTCGCAGATGATGGGCAGTGCGGGCAGCCGGCGATGCAGCTCGATGGGAATCTGCCACATGGGCTTGTTGCGGTAGATCTTCTCTTCGTAGGAGGCAAATCCTCGGTGAATGGCGGCGAGCTGCGTGATGCCTGCCTGGTTGAGGCGTTCCAGGGCGCCAATCCACAGCTCGAGGTCGGGTGCTGTGGGGTTTTTCACGAGAATCGGCCTTGGGAAATCTTTCAGGGCATCGGCCAAAGCCTGCATGGCAAAGGGGTTGGCCGTGGTGCGCGCTCCTATCCACAGTAGGTCGATTTGGTGCTCGAGGGCTTGCTTCACGTGCTCAGGCGTGGCCACTTCGGTGGCTACGAGCATGCCCGTCTCCGCCTTCACACGTTGCAGCCAGGGCAGGGCCAGTGCGCCTTGTCCTTCAAATCCGCCGGGTTTGGTGCGTGGCTTCCATGCGCCGGCCCTGAATATTCTGACGCCCATGTGGGCCAGCTGGTGTGCTGTGGTGAGCACCTGCTCTTCAGTCTCGGCGGCACATGGCCCCGCAATGATGAGGGGTTGCCCGTCGGATATGGGCAGCTGGAGCGGAGAGAGATGTAGTTCCATGTCTTAAAGTGTTATCGCTGTCATGAAAAGTCGTCGGCTTATGACGCGAAAGGGTTCAGTGCGTCGTTGCCGCGCTTCATCATTTGCTCCACGCTCTCCGGCTCTCCGTTCGCCGGCGTTTCGTCGGGCATCAACTCATGCAGATGCTCCATGTCTTCCAGCGCCCCGGCCGGGTCGCCCGTTTCCGTGCGCAGCTTGGCCCGTTCGCGGTAGGCATCGGCATTGAAGGGGTTGGCTTCGGTCACATTATTGTAATAATTGAGGGCATCGTCGTAGCGTTTCTGACTGACGGCCAGACGCGCAGCAAGCAGGAGCACGTCTTCGTTGTCGGCCGTATTGTCCAGCAGCCATTCAGCATCGGCCAGCGCATCGTCAATATTGCCAGTGGCCATGCAGGTCTGCGCCCTGAGCAGCCGTGCGTCGGCACGGCTCTCGTCGAGTTTCACGGCCGTAGTGAGCCGGTCTATGGCAGTGGCATAGTCGCCCGTGCCCAGAGCTGCCTGGGCTGCCATATAGTAGGCATGCGGGTTGCTGTCGTCGGCCTCAGCGGCTTGGTTGGCTATGTCGGCCAGCCGGCCGTAGTCTTCCATCATATAGGCTATGTGGCCCATGCGCGCCATCAGTGCGCGGCTGGGCTGTCCGCTCAGTCGCATTTCCTCAAGCGTCTGCAGGGCCTCTTCAAGTTGCCCGGTGTGTATGAGAGCCTGCGAGAGATAGTCGCGCGTCTCCAGGTCGTCGCTTATTCTCAAGGCTTCTTGAAAGCACTTCACGGCATAGTCGGCCTTGCCCATGCGCAGAGCTTTCACGCCGTCGTATTTCAGCAGGTCGAAGTTGCGTGTCTCATTGTTTTTCTTCTCTTCCTCAGGCGAAGTGTTACCGCCGAAGAGGGCTTTCCAAAAACTCATAGTTGTTGATGTTTTCTTGTTTACAATATGTATGTTTACGGAGCGCAAAGTTACGAAAAAAAAAGCAGATAGCCATCTGTTGTGTCCTTTTTATTGCCTTTTTTTTGCAAAAGAGCGAGGCTCGTGTTGTTATATTCAATTATTTTTTGTAATTTTGCAACAGAAACATAGTTATTACTTTGAATAGAGATACCAAACAATAAATGAATATGACAGAACTGAATGTAATGCTGCTCCTTGGTCTTGGAGGCCAGGAAGTGCTGCTCATAGCCTTGGTAGTGCTGCTGCTTTTCGGGGGATCGAAGATTCCCGAGCTGATGCGCGGCCTGGGCAAGGGCGTGAAAAGTTTCAAGGAGGGAATGAAGGATATTGACGATGAGGTGAAGGGCGATGACTGACGGACAGGGCACGTTCTGGGAACATCTCGACGAGTTGCGGGCCGTCATTCTGCGGTCGCTGTGCGTGGTGTTAGTGCTCGCTGTGGTAGCGTTCTGCCTGAAAGACAGTTTGTTTGCCGTGGTGCTGGCCCCCCGCTCGAGCGATTTCTTTGTCTACCGTCTTATGCACGCAGAACCTTTCAGCCTGCATCTGATGAACACGGGACTGACCGAGCAGTTTATGACCCACATGCGTGTCGCCGTCTATGCAGGCCTGCTTTTCGGCCTGCCCTACGTGCTGTGTCAACTCATGCGCTTTGTCTCCCCTGGCCTTTACCAGAGCGAACGTAAGGCCGCCGTGAGGGTGGTGGTGGCGTCGTATGTCATGTTTGCCGTCGGCACGCTGGTCTGCTATTTCGTCATCTTCCCGCTTACGGTGCGCTTCTTAGGCACCTATCAGGTGAGCCCCGACGTAGACAATATGCTGACCCTGCAGAGCTATGTAGATACGCTTATCTCAATGAATCTGGTGATGGGCGTGGTGTTCGAGCTTCCGGTGGTCTGCGCCATCTTAAGCCGTATGGGGTTCATCAACAGGCGGCTGATGCGCTATTACCGTCGTCATGCCCTGGTGGCTATCCTCGTGGTGGCGGCCGTCATTACCCCCACAACCGATGTGTTTACGCTCTTGGTTGTGGCATTGCCCATTTGGCTGCTCTATGAAGGCAGCATGCTGGTAGTGAAAGTTTAATTTAAGAATAGTGATATAATCAAGTATGATGCTTAGAAGAATAAGAATTCTGTTGGCAAGCGTGTTCTTCATCGGAATCACGTTGTTGTTTCTCGATTTCACGGGTGTGCTTCATGTTTGGCTGGGATGGATGGCCAAGGTGCAGTTTTTGCCGGCCGTCATGGCCCTTAACTTCATAGTGGTGGCGGCTTTGGCGGCGCTGACGCTTGTCTTCGGACGTATCTATTGCTCCGTGATATGTCCGCTGGGGGTGATGCAGGACCTCATTGCGTGGTTTGGCAAGAAGAAGCGAAAGAACCGGTACACCTTCTCACGCGCCATCTCCTGGCTGCGCTATTCGGTTCTTGGCGTCTTCGTCGTCGCCTTGGCAGCCGGTGTGGGCTCGCTGGTTGAGCTGCTGGCTCCCTACAGTGCCTTCGGCCGTATTGCAACCATGATTTTCCAGCCGCTATGGAAACTGGGCAATAACGTGCTTGCCATGCTGGCAGAACGGGCAGACAGCTATGCTTTTTATTCGGTCGACGTATGGATGAAGTCGCTGCCGGTGCTTGTTATTGCTGTAGTTACGCTCGTGGTGCTCGCGGTGCTTGCATGGCGTGGCGGGCGTACTTATTGCAACACCATATGTCCTGTGGGCACGCTGCTTTCGTTCTTCTCGCGTTTCTCTTTGCTGAAAGTCAGGTTTCAGACCGACAAGTGTCGCTCGTGTTCGCTCTGCACGAAGAACTGTAAGGCCTCCTGCATCGACTTTAAGTCGCACACGGTCGACTATTCGCGCTGTGTGGTCTGCGGCGATTGCATCAGCAAATGCAAGTTCGGAGCCCTCAGCTACTCTCTTCCCCGCAAGTCGTCGGCGACAGGAACCGGCCGCCCTGACCCGGGAAAACGTTCATTCCTCGTGGCCTCTGCCATGGTAGCTACAGCTGCTTTGGCGCAGGAGAAGAAAAAAGTGGATGGCGGTCTGGCGGAGTTGGAAGACAAGCGCGCTCCAAAGCGCAAGACGCCCCTGACGCCTCCGGGCTCGTTGTCGGCCAAGAATATGGCGACACGCTGCACGGGATGTCAGCTCTGTGTGTCAGAGTGTCCCAACGATGTGCTGCGTCCCTCTACTGACTTGCTTCATCTGATGCAGCCGGTGATGAGTTATGAGCGTGGCTATTGTCGCCCGGAGTGCACCCGCTGCTCGGAGGTCTGCCCTGCCGGTGCCATCAAACCGATAGACAAAGAAGAGAAGACAGCCATACAGATAGGTCACGCTGTCGTGTCATTAGACCACTGTCTTTCGGCTCAAGGCAACACCGAGTGCGGCAACTGCGCCCGCCATTGCCCTGCTGGAGCCATTGAAATGGTGCCCTCTGATCCCGACGACGACCTGTCACCCTATGTGCCTGTCGTCAATGAGGAAGCATGCATCGGCTGCGGTGCCTGCGAGCATCTGTGTCCTGTCAGGCCGTTTTCGGCCATCTTTGTAGAAGGTCACGAAGTACATCGCAATATTTAATCCAAAGAACAGAGAAAAGACTATGACCGATAATAAGAGTATTTCACGCCGTTCCTTCCTTAAGCTGATGGGAGCAGGTTCGGTGGCAGCATTGGCTGCTTGTGCAGGCAAGGGCAACAGCGGAGAGGAATCGCTGGTGGAACCGCCTGTGGGACAAATGACTTATCGCAAGAATCCTAAAACAGGAGAGTCCGTCTCGCTGCTTGGCTATGGAATGATGCGCCTGCCTACGTTGCCTAACAGTGAGGAATATGACCAGGACATGATCAACCGCCAGGTGGACTATGCCATTGAACACGGGCTGAACTATTTCGATACGTCGCCTACGTACTGCCGCGGACTCTCGGAGCACTGCACGGGCATCGCCTTGAAGCGTCATCCGCGCAATAAGTTCTTCATTGCCACGAAGCTCTCAAACTTCGACCCCTCGACTCAGACGCGTGAGGCCTCTATCCAGATGTATCGCAACTCGATGAAAGAGCTTCAGGTAGACTATATCGACTATTATCTGATGCATGGCATCGGGATGGGGGGCATGAGGGCACTGAAAGCCCGCTACATAGACAATGGCCTGCTCGACTTTATGCTAAAGGAACGCGAGGCCGGACGCATCAAGAACCTTGGCTTCTCGTATCATGGCGAGATTGAAGTGTTCGACTATCTGCTTTCCGAGAATGATAAGTACCACTGGGACTTCGTGCAAATAGAGCTGAACTACCTCGACTGGAACTATGCCGACGAAATCAACGAGAGAAACACCGATGCCTCTTATCTCTATGAAGAGCTGCACAAGCGCAACATTCCGGCCGTCATCATGGAGCCGCTGCTTGGCGGGCGCCTGGCCAAGGTGCCCCAGTATGTGGTCAGCGAGCTGAAGCAGCGCGAACCGCAGCGCAGTGTGGCGTCGTGGGCTTTCCGGTATGCAGGCACTCCTGAGGGTGTGCTCACGGTGCTCAGCGGCATGACGTTTATGGAGCACCTGAAAGACAACCTGCTTTCCTATTGTCCGCTGGTGCCTCTCACTGAAGAGGAGCAGCGATTCCTCGACACAACTATTGCCCATCAGATGATGGAGGAGGATAACATACCCTGCAATGACTGTAAATACTGCATGCCATGTCCTTACGGGATTGACATACCCGGCATCTTCGTGCACTACAACAAGATGAAGATAGAGGGTCGGCTGCCCGACGATGCGGGCGACGCCAGCTATCGGGCCAACCGCCGACGCTATCTTATCAGCCTTGACCGCGCCGTGGCACGCGACCGTCAGCCCGACCATTGCATACAGTGTGGGCAGTGTATGCCGCATTGTCCGCAGAACATACGCATCCCGATGGAGCTGCAGCGCATAGGTCAGTTCATCGAAGAGCTGAAGCAGAACGCATAGATCTGCCGACGGCGATAAAAGAAATTGGCACTAATGTCAGGAGGGCGACTCCGGCATTAGTGCCAATTGTGTTATGGTTTGCAGAGCGTATTATCCGCAGTGGAAGTACTGCTCCACGAGCTTCAGAATCTCCTCGGGCTTGTCGGCAATGTCGGCACGGAGCGTTGTGTCGTTGAAGGCACGCAGCTGGGCAATGATTCCGTCGATCATGGCAGGGCTGAACACGTCGTACTCCTCAAAGACGTGGCGCAGCTTCTCGAGGCATGCAGCCGAAGCAACGCACGAGTCGGGCAGCTGTGCCAGCTGAGCCAGGCGGTCAGCGTTCTTGGCATCGTGAATATTCACGTTCACATAGTTGCGCTCTGCCACCTCGAGAGCATTGTCCATCTCAAAGCCATGACGGCAAGCCACGCACAGTCCGGCCAGCAGCTGATACAGGTCGGCGCTGCCGTCGGGCGAGCGCATCTCCACGGTCTGCTTGCCGCTCATGTCGCGATTCATCTTCTCTTCTAGCGGATTAGCCACGGCCGACATGTCGACGCCGGCAGCCCAGCCTAAGGGCACGCGCACCAGCACCGAACGGTTGCGGTCGCCCCAGCATACGTTCGTGGGAGCTTCCTGGTGAGGCACCAGACGGAAGTAACTTGTGGGGTTCTTGTTGCCGAAGGCCGTGATGGCGGGAGCAAGCTCCATCATGCCTGCAATCATCTTGCGGGCGCTTTCTGAGAGCACGCCATTCTCGAGCATCTGGTTGTGCCCGTCTTTCGTCATGCGCATGTGGATGTGGAGACCGCTGCCGGCTTTTCCTGATGTAATCTTCGGTGCGAAGGTCACATCGTAGCCCTCTTCGTAGGCCAGGTTGCGAATCACCCACTTGGCAAGCATCAGCTGGTCGGCAGCCTGCTCCACGGGAACGGGCAGGAATTCAATCTCGTTCTGCTCGTAGGTCATACCTTCGAGTGTGAAGTTACCCACTTCCGAGTGGCCATATTTAATCTGACCGCCGGTCTGGGCGATGTATTGCATGCACTTGGTACGGAAAGCATTGGTCTTGGCATAGGGAGAAGACTCATGGTATCCGTGCTGGTCGATGGCAGGGAACACCTCCTCGTCGGCAGAAATGACGTAGTATTCCAGCTCACCCATGGCTTCAAACTGCATGCCGGTGACCTTCTTGAATGCCTCCGAGGCCTTGCGCAGCGTCTGCTCCGGTGCGCTGGCCAGCGGCTGGCCGTCTTTGTCGAAGAACGAGCACAGCATTGACAGGGTGGGAATCTCGGCAAACGGGTCGAGGAATGCGGTGCGGAAACGCGGCAGCACATAGAGGTCGCTCGAGCCGGCCTGGATGAAAGAGAAAAGGCTGCTGCCGTCGACACGCTCGCCGCAGGTGAGAATAGTGTCGAGATATTGTAGGTTGGTGATGACAAAGTTCAGCGTTTTGAGCTTGCCGTCGCCGCCGGGATACATGAAGTTAATCATGCGAATGTCATTCTCGCGGACATATTTAATAATGTCTGCCTTTGTCAGTGCCTCTGCAGGCTTCTGAAGAAATGCCACCACAGGGTTGGCATTCATCGTCAGGATGTCATTGTTCATAAAAGTAGTGTCTTGTATTAATCAGATTTAAATGTCCGGCAAAGGTAAGCAAATTTATTGAATAAACAACCTTGGTTATTGTTTTTTTTTTGATGGAATATTAAAAAATCGTGAAAATGTGTCGCATTACACTCAGAGACTCAGATTTTTACACTACCTTTGCAATCGGAAACGACAACAGAATCTGTAATAATATGAAGAAAAATCTCATACTCGCTGTTTGTGCAGTGATGCTTGCAGGCTGCCAGGAGTCTCTTGAAGAGCGCACGGCTCAGCAAGCAAAGAAGTTTACGGCAGAGCGTTGCCCCATGCAGATAGGCATGCAGGTGCTCGACAGCATGGTGTTTGATGTGCCCACCCGCACGCTGAAACGCTACTTCCGCCTCACGGGTGATGCCGACCACGATGGTCTGGATTTCGACCTGCTGAGATCCAGCCTTATCGACGAGCTGAAAAACGAGCCTACCTATAGAGTATATCGCGAGCACGGCTACAGCTTCAGCTACGAATACAGGTCGGAGAAGAATCCCGACGTGGTGCTCTTCGAGGCGCTACTTACGAAAGACGATTATGGCAACTGACAGAACAACGACATAGAAGAAAAATGAAAATAGGAGATAAAGTAAGATTTCTGAGTGAGGTGGGAGGCGGCCGCGTGGCAGGATTCCAGGCCAAAGACATTGTGCTGGTGGAAGATGAAGACGGCTTCCAGGTGCCTATGCGAATAAGCGAAGTGGTGGTTGTGGGCAACGAAGACTATGACACATCGCATGTGGTGGAAGTAAAGCAGCGCATGAGTAAGCCCGCCGAGCGTGAATTGGAGCCTGCCGACCGGCCTGTCACATTCAAGGCCAAGCCGCAAGACCGCAAGGGCGGCGACCAGCTGTCGGCCTATCTGGCCTTTGTGCCCATCGACGTGAAGGAACTATCGCAGACACGCTTTGAAACCTACTTCGTCAACGACTCCAACTACTACATGCGCTTCACCTACATGACAGCCGAGGGCGCCGGCTGGCGGCTGCGCGAGACGGCCGAGGTGGAGCCCAACATGCAGGTGTTTCTGGAAGAGTTCGGGCGTGAGGATCTCAACTCGATGGAGCGTGTGGCCGTACAGATATTAGCCTATAAGCGCGAGAAAACATACCTCATGAAACCGGTTGTTGACGTGCAGCTGCGCCTCGACCCCGTGAAGTTCTATAAGCTTCACACCTTCCAGCCCAGCGTGTATTTTGAGCAGCCGGCCCTCGTCTATACTATCATTGAGAACGACAGGCCCGCCCGTTCGCTCAGCATCGATGCGCAGCAGCTGAAGGCAAGCATGTATCAGAAGAGTGACGAGCCTGCCAAACGGCCGATGGTTACGCCCTCGCGCAACCCTGGCGACCCAGTGGTGGTAGACCTGCACGCCGCCGAGCTGCTTGAAACGACGGCAGGCATGTCGGCCTCAGACATCCTTAACTACCAGCTCGACGTGTTTCGCAAGACGCTGAAGGAGCATGAGAAGAAACACGGCACGAAGATTGTGTTTATCCACGGCAAGGGCGAAGGCGTGCTCCGCAAGGCCCTGGTCAACGAGCTGCAGTATCGCTACAAGCAATACACCTATCAGGACGCCTCGTTCCGCGAATATGGCTACGGGGCAACCCAGGTGACCATACGCTGACAACAAACCGCTTCAACCAATTTACACTATGAAATACGGACTGATAAAGGTGGCCGCCGCGATACCGGGTGTGCGGGTGGCTGATGTGAACTACAATGTAGAGCAGATGGAAAGCCTCATTGCCCAGGCCGAGGGCCGCGGCGTGGAGCTGCTCGTTTTTCCCGAACTGAGTCTTACGGGCTACACCTGCCAGGATTTGTTCCGCCTGCAGATGCTTACAGACAAGGCCGAGGAGGGCCTGCTCAAGCTGCTCGACTTTACGCGGAAGCTCGACGTCATCTCGGTGGTAGGCCTCCCTGTGCGCGTCGGTTCGCTGCTCTACAACTGTGCCGCAGTGGTGCAGCGCGGCTGCCTGCTCGGCATTGTAGCTAAGACATATCTCCCGAACTACAACGAGTTCTACGAGAAACGCTGGTTTGCCTCTGCCACCGACCTGCAGGAACAGGACTTCTATATAGCCGGCACGCCTGTGCATATATCGTCGGAACCGCAGATTTTCCGTACGTGCGACGGGGTATGCTTCGGCATAGAGATATGTGAAGACGTGTGGGCTCCGCTGCCACCGAGCAATAACTTGGCTCTGGCCGGAGCCGACATCGTGGTCAACCTCTCGGCCTCCGACGAGCTGATAGGCAAGCACGACTATCTCTTCTCGCTGCTGGCCCAGCAGAGCGCCCGCATGATATGCGGCTACGTCTACGCAAGCTGTGGTTTCGGCGAGTCGACGCAAGACGTGGTCTACGGCGGCAATGCCATGATCTTCGAGAACGGCCGCTGTCTGGCCGAGGGACGGCGCTTCGACGTCGGCGCACAGATGCAGATACAGCAGATTGACGTGGAGCGCCTGCGGCTGGAGCGCCAGAATAACACCACCTTCCGCACGGCCCAAGACGGGGCCCACGCCAAGGTGGTGGAGACGAAACTCGTGGAGCCTCGCGACTTCGAATTGCTGCGCCCAGTCAGTCCCCACCCGTTTATTCCGCAGGGTACTCAGATGGAGTCGAGCTGCGAGGAGATACTCAACATACAGACCATGGGCCTCTGCAAGCGGCTGCAGCACACCCACTGCGACAAGGCCGTCATTGGCATCAGCGGCGGGCTGGACTCCACGCTCGCACTGCTCGTGGTGGTGAGGGCCTTCGACAAGCTGGCGCTTTCGCGCAAGGGCATCATCGGCATCACCATGCCGGGCTTCGGCACCACCGACCGCACGCACGACAATGCCGTCAGCCTGATGCAGACGCTGGGCATCACCCAGCGGGAAATCAGTATTGCCAAAGCCGTCACGCAGCATTTCGAGGATATCGGCCATGACGGACAGAGTCATGACGTGACCTACGAGAACTCGCAGGCTCGTGAGCGCACCCAGATACTGATGGACGTGGCCAACCAGGTGGGAGGTATGGTCATCGGCACGGGCGACCTGTCGGAGCTGGCCTTGGGTTGGTGCACCTACAACGGCGACCACATGTCGATGTACGGCGTCAACAGCGGTGTGCCCAAGACGCTTGTGCAGTATCTGATACGCTATGCTGCCCAGCTGCCTGACTTCGAGGCTCAGCGAGCTGTGCTCATCGACGTTGTAGACACGCCGATTTCGCCAGAACTGACGCCTGCCGATGCCGATGGCAACATTGCCCAGAAGACTGAAGACCTTGTGGGGCCCTACGAGTTGCACGACTTCTTTCTCTACTATCATCTGCGCGCGGGCTTCCGTCCGTCAAAGATATTCATGCTGGCGCAGCATGCCTTCGGTGGCAAATACGGAGACGAGACCATCAAGAAGTGGCTCACCACATTCTTCCGACGCTTCTTCAACCAGCAGTTTAAGCGCAGCTGTCTGCCCGACGGCCCGAAGGTGGGCAGCGTGAGCCTGTCGCCGCGGGGCGACTGGCGCATGCCCAGCGATGCTTCCGGTGCTCTTTGGCTGAAGGAGTGCGAAGAGTTATGATGACGAAACGTGCGACTTGCTGATGAATAACGGCCGAAATTGAAGCGATTTCGGCCGTTTTTTTTAAAATTCCGGCCAAAATTACGATGCGGCGGAGCGACTCAGAATCATGGTAGCTAAAGCCTCCGGCAGGCAAGGTGACGGGTGCAATGAAGCAACGGCACCGAAGACTGTCGTCGATGAGCCACATCACCCATGGCAAAGGGGCACATCTCTGCCAAAGATGTGCCCCTTTGCTATGAGCGTTCGGCCACGTTGTTGTCACGCACGAGCCGTGTCTGTCTGCCGAAATCAAATCTCCCAACCTACGGCCGAGGCGCCGAGCACGGCAGCCGACGAGCCGTCGAGCACGCTGACAAGGAACTTGGCCTTGCCCTTGAAAATCTTCAGCACGTTCTCTTCATAGCTCTCGCGGATGGGCTTCATGATGAGCTCGCCGGCCTTCGTCATGCCGCCGAAGAAGATGAATGCCTCGGGGCTGGAGAAGGCAGCGAAGTTGGCGCAAGCCTCGCCGAGCATGTGGCCGGTGAATTCGTATATCTCGTTGGCCAGCTCATCGCCCTTGCCGGCAGCAATCGACACGTCGAGCGACGTGATGTCTTCAGGCTTCATGTCGCGCAGCAGCGATGGGCGGTCGGTGGTGGCGAGCAACTCGCGTGCCGTGCGAGCCACGCCGGTGGCCGAGCAGTAGGCTTCCAGGCAGCCCTTGCGCCCACAGCCGCACGGGCGGCCGTTTTTCTCCACGATGACGTGGCCCAGCTCGCCGGCAAAACCGTCGCAGCCGTAGAGCAGCTGTCCGTTGACCACGATGCCCGAGCCTACACCCGTGCCGAGTGTGATGACGATGAAGTTCTTCATGCCGCGTGCCACACCATAGACCATCTCGCCGATGGCGGCTGCGTTGGCGTCGTTGGTCAGCGCCACAGGCACGCCCAGCTTGTCGCTGAACATCTTGGCCAGAGGCACTACGCCGTTGTGAGCCCAGGGCAGGTTGGGGGCAAACTCGATGGTGCCATTATAATAGTTGCCGTTAGGCGCGCCAATGCCCATGGCTTTGATAGTGTCAATGCCGCCCACTTCCTCGATGATGGGCATCAGGGCATTCACCGAGGCATCCACATATTCGTCTACCGTCTTGTAGAGCCCCGTCTTGATGGCCGTAGTGGCTTTTATCTCGCCACGCGAGTCGACAATGCCGAACACAGAGTTCGTGCCTCCCAAGTCCAAGCCAATCACGTATGGCTTTATCACAGTCTGTTCGTTCATAATAAAATGGTTTTTGTAGTTATCGTTATTTCTTGCAAAGGTACTGAAAAAAAAACAGTAGGCTGATGCTGCGGCTTGATAATTCTGCTTATTTAACATTATTTATGCGCAGGCAAAAAAAAGTTAGTCGCACAGAGCCCAACTCTCGTTTTTTATTTGTACCTTTGCAGGCACTATGCATTTCGAGGTCCCTAACATATTGGATTTTATCTTTAAAGGCATGCTCATTGGGGTGATAGCTTCGGCTCCGATGGGGCCCGTAGGCGTGCTCTGCGTGCAGCGCACACTCAACAAAGGGCGCTGGTATGGCTTCGTGACGGGCTGCGGCGCTGCGCTCAGCGACATCATCTATGCCGGCGTCACCGGGCTGGGCATGAGTCTGGTGGTGGACTTTGTCGACGACAAGCAGCACCGCTTCTACCTGCAGATCATCGGCAGTCTGATGCTTCTGGCCTTCGGCTGCTACACCTATCGCACTGATCCAACGAAGAACATGCATAGGTCGGGGCACCAGAAGGGCACGCTGATGCACAACGGGCTGACGGCTTTCCTGGTGACCCTGTCGAACCCGCTCATCATCTTTCTTTTCCTTGCCCTCTATGCGCAGTTTGCATTCGTCATCAGCGACCATCCGTTTGAGATGGTGGTGGGCTTCCTCAGCATCGTGGCAGGCGCTCTGCTGTGGTGGTGGGGGCTGACATGGCTGGTGGACAAGATCAGGACAAAGTTTGACGAAAACGGCATACGCATCATCAACCAGGCCATAGGTGTGGCCGTCATCATCGGCTCGCTCATCATGCTGGTGGGCACCGTGACCAATCTCTATCGTATTTTTTAGACCGCCATCAGTATGTTTATTGCACAAGAGCTACGTAAATCGAACATAGCAGAATACCTGCTCTATATGTGGCAGGTGGAAGACACCATCAGAGCCTTCGGCTGTTCACTCGGGCGAATAAAGAGAGAATATATCGACCGCTTTGACTACACCGACGAGCAGAAGGAAGACGAGGCCGACTGGTATGGCAACCTCATCAGGATGATGAACGAAGAAGGCTGCCGAGAGCACGGCCACCTGCAGATTAACAAGGTGACGCTGCAGCTGCTGGAAGACCTTCACAGCCAGTTGCTGGCATCGCCGAAGTATCCTTTCTACAATGCGGCTTACTACAAAGTGCTGCCCTTCATTGTAGAGTTGCGCAACCGCGGGGCCAGCAAAGACGAGAACGAAATAGAGACATGTTTGAACTCACTCTATGGCGTCATGCTGCTGCGGCTGCAGAAGAAAGAGGTGTCTACCAACACACAGCATGCCGTAGAGGAGATATCCACATTCATAGGCATGCTGAGCGACTATTACAAAAAAGACAAAGAGGAACCACTTGAATTCTGAACCCCATGAATATTCTTATCACAGGCTGCAACGGCCAGCTGGGCAACGAGATGCAGGTGTTGCAGAAGCAACATCCGCGCCATACCTTTTTCAATACAGACGTGCAGGAGCTCGACATCACCGATGCTGCCGCCATCGGGCGCTTTGTGGCCGACAACGCCATCGATGGAATAGTGAACTGCGCGGCCTATACCGCCGTAGACAAGGCAGAGTCTAACGAAGAGCTCTGCCGGCTGCTGAATGCCGTTGCTCCGGGCTATCTGGCCGAGGCTATTGCCGACCGCGGAGGCTGGATGATTCAGGTGTCGACCGACTATGTCTTCGACGGCACCAATCATCGGCCCTATGTGGAGACCGACCCCGTCTGCCCCAACTCTGTGTATGGCCGTACGAAGCTCGAGGGCGAGCGCCGGGTCAGTAAGCTGTGCCCCAACTCGATGATAATACGCACGGCCTGGCTCTACAGTACCTACGGGGCCAACTTCGTGAAGACCATGATGCGGCTCGGCAGGGAGAAAGAGCAGCTGGGGGTCATCTTCGACCAGGTGGGCACACCCACTTATGCGCGCGATTTGGCCGTGGCCATCTTTGCCGCTGTAGAGAAGGGCATCGTGCCCGGCATTTATCACTTCAGCGATGAGGGCGTCATCTCGTGGTACGACTTCACCAAGGCCATCCACCGGCTGGCTCATATCGGCGGCTGCCAGGTGAGGCCGTTGCTCACGTCGGAGTATCCCACGCCTGCCAGCAGGCCCCACTACTCAGTGCTCGACAAATCGAAAATCAAGCAGACCTACGGCCTGGAGATTCCGTACTGGGAGGAGTCGCTGGCCGAATGTATCAAAAAACTGACTGAGGCATGACGCCAGCGGGGATGAAGCCCTCCCTCGGCAAATGACAAAACTGATAAACAACGTGTAATGAACCAAGAAATAGAACGTAGAAGGACTTTCGCGATTATATCGCACCCCGACGCAGGTAAGACCACGCTGACCGAGAAGTTCCTGCTCTTTGGCGGACAGATACAGGTGGCAGGCGCTGTGAAAAACAATAAAATAAAGAAGACGGCCACCAGCGACTGGATGGAGATAGAAAAGCAGCGCGGCATATCGGTGTCGACGTCGGTCATGGAGTTTGACTATACTCCCGACGGGAAAGACGTAGAATACAAGGTGAACATACTTGACACGCCGGGTCACCAGGACTTTGCTGAGGATACTTTCCGCACGCTGACAGCTGTCGACTCGGCCATCATCGTTGTCGACGGCGCCAAAGGTGTGGAGACGCAGACGCGTAAGCTCATGACGGTTTGCCGCATGCGCAAGACGCCGGTCATCATCTTCATCAACAAGATGGACCGTGAGGGCCGCGACCCCTTCGACTTGCTCGACGAACTGGAGCAGGAGCTCGAAATCAAGGTGCGCCCTCTCAGCTGGCCCATCAACCAGGGACAAAAATTTAAGGGCGTGTATAACATCTACGAGCAGAAGCTTGATTTGTTTACCCCCGACAAGCAACGCGTGACGGAGAAGGTGGAGGTGGACCTGATGAGCAGCGAGCTCGACGCAAGGGTGGGCGAGAGCGATGCCCAGAAGTTGCGCGACGACTTGGAACTTGTAGAAGGAGTCTATCCGGAGTTCGACGTCGATACCTACCGCGAGGCAGAGGTGGCACCCGTGTTCTTCGGTTCGGCCCTGAATAACTTCGGCGTGCAGGAGCTGCTCAACTGCTTCGTGGAGATAGCTCCCAGTCCGCGTCCGACAAAGGCCGAAGAGCGTATGGTCGACCCCGCTGAGGCCAAATTCACGGGGTTCATCTTCAAGATTACCGCCAACATCGACCCGAACCACCGTTCGTGCATCGCCTTCTGCAAGGTGTGCTCGGGCAAGTTTGTGCGCAACCAGCCGTATCTGCATGTCAGACAGGGCAAAACGCTCCGTTTCTCAAGTCCCACACAGTTTATGGCGCAGCGTAAGTCTACTATCGACGAGGCCTGGCCGGGTGACATCGTGGGTCTGCCAGACAATGGCATCTTCAAGATTGGCGACACGCTGACGGAGGGCGAGCAGTTGCACTTCCGCGGCTTGCCCAGCTTCTCGCCAGAGCTGTTTAAGTATATTGAGAACGACGACCCCATGAAGGCCAAACAGCTGCAGAAGGGTATAGACCAGCTGATGGACGAAGGCGTGGCACAGCTGTTTGTCAACCAGTTTAACGGGCGCAAGATTGTTGGCACGGTCGGTCAGCTTCAGTTTGAGGTGATACAATATCGCCTGGAGAACGAGTATAATGCCAAATGCCGCTGGGAGCCTGTACATCTCTACAAGGCTTGCTGGATAAGCAGCGACGACCCGCAGGAGCTGGATGCTTTCAAGAAGCGGAAATATCAGTATATGGCAAAGGATAAGGAAGGGCGCGACGTGTTTCTGGCTGATTCAGGCTACGTGCTGTCAATGGCCCAGCAGGATTTCAAGCATATTCAGTTCCATTTCACATCAGAGTTTTAGTTTTGACTACAATGAAACAGGAAGATGATATACGTCAGGCGGTGGAAGTGCTGCGCAAGGGTGGGGTGATTCTCTATCCCACCGACACCGTCTGGGGCATCGGCTGCGATGCAACCAATGCCGAGGCTGTGAAGCGTGTTTATCAAATCAAGCAGCGCGACGACTCGAAGGCGCTGATATGTCTGGTCGACTCTGATGCCAGGCTGCAGCGCTATGTGAGAAACGTGCCTGACGTGGCGTGGCAGCTCATCGACTGTGCCGACACGCCTACTACGCTTATTCTCGACGGCGCCGTGAACTTGGCACCCAACCTCATTGCCGACGACGGGTCGATAGGCATACGCATCACCAAGGAGACTTTTTCTCGCGAGTTGTGCTTTAGGTTCCAGAAGGCTCTCGTGTCTACGTCGGCCAATATCAGCGGTGAGCCGGCGGCTCAGAACTACAGAGATATCGACCCGCGCATTGTGGAGCAGGTAGACTATGTCTGCTGGACTCGACGTCAGGAGCACCTGCCTCACCGGCCGTCGAGTATCATAAAGCTGAGGGAGAACGGCGAGGTTGAGATTATAAGGAAATAGAGGCAGTTAGTCACCTTATTTATATATATAAGTGAAGCGAGGCATCTGGCAGGGCAGATGTCTCGCTTCATTGTATGGAGTGCCGCGGCACGAACCGATTAGAGAGTCACAAGGCTTCATCGTCGGGGCGCTGCAACTTGCGCTTCACAGGCGGCTTGTGAGTCTTCTTGCGAAGATATGCCTCTTTGCGGGCCTCGTAGTCGAGCTGTCGTTTCTCTAAATATCCGTCAGCCATAAGTCATTCAGCTGTTATTTGAATCTTGCATAGACCACGCTGATCTTCACGGGGTCCGAGCCGCTACCACTGCCTCCCACAAGGCGGATGCTGTTGAGCGACATGTCGTGCTCAATGTTGGTGATGCTTCCCCCCGACGTGCTGGTGGTATAGGTGATGGGCACCAGCACCATCTTGTTCCAGTTGGGATGCTTGGCGGTCCAGTCAGGATCGGTGCGCTCACCTCGTTGCTTCGTCTCCCAGAGGTAAGTGATTAAGTTGGATATGTTGCTGAACATGTAGTAGTTGAAGTTGCTCACATAGCCGCTGGGCGTAGAACTGCTTGCTCCATCGTTGTAATTGGCATAGAACGACGTCTTGAAGTTGGGCACTTTACTGTTTTCGAAGAAACTGTACAGGCTGTCCTTCTCTATCAAGAGCAGGGTGGAGGGTATGCCCAGCAGGCGTTTGTCGGTGGAGAGGTTGTTGATGCGCTGCAGCACCATCTTGGCACCCACAAGCGAGTCGTTGGCGTGCGCCTGACTCTTAATCTCATCAACGGGGATGGTCAGCTCTGTGAACAGTCCGGCGGGACTCTTGATATAGGTGTAGCCTGTCTCCTGTGCCATCGAGGCAATGACGTTTTGGTCGTTGACGACGTGTGTGGTCTGAAGCACTTCTTTGGTGCCGGCCAGCGTCAGTTGTGCTTTGTTGACCGTGCTGTCACCCTGTACGCTGTAGAAGATGCGCAGGCCGATGTCAGTCACTTTCGCATGGAAGCCGAAACCGTCGGTAATCTCAAAGAAGAACCCGGGGCATACATTGTGGATGAATGCATAGGAATTGCGGAAATACTCCGGATGATTGAAGTATTGGCGCATGATGTATGTGCCGTAGTTGTTGTAGGTAGTCCCGTCATTAGCCACATAGGGCTTGGTGAGTGGTATCCTGATGTTGTCGAGATATTTGGATGTGGAGCGGACACTGTCGTTGTCGGTCAGGTTCCTATAGGTGAACATCTTGCTCTGCGAGATGCCGTTTTCGCGCAGCATGCCCAGTCGTCGCGGATCCAGGTTGGAGTAGTAGCGTTGCCCTTCCTCCATAGGGCGCGAAAGTTCTGTCACTCTCATCTTCATCGAAGTGAGACTGTCTGACGATAAAAAGGGCGATGAAATGTAGAGTATGATGTCGCACGAGTCAGCTGCTGGCAGTCCGTCATAGCGTCCTACTATCTTGTCGGCAGGAGAGATGTATGTATTCTCAAGAACATGAAATTGGGAAGTGAACTCGCTGGTCACATCAGCGCCAGTCTCAGGGTCTTTGATGCGTCCGAAATAGCAGTTGGTCGACATGGCAAGCACCGAGTCGGCTATGATGGTACGCGTGTAGGCATTGAAGGTCATGTCCGACAATTCCAGCTTGTCGCTTTCGTCGGTCAGGCTGTTGCCTATGTTCATTGATTCATCGTCGCAAGAACAAAAGGCTATTGACGCTATTGCGACAGCAGCCACATATCTGATAAGCTTCATGATTTCGTTTCTTCTCTGTTTATTTTGTGAAAAACCAAACAAGATAATCTACTCGGGATCTGGGCAAATCTGGTCGTAGAATGCTTCGTAGGCATCGGCAAAGTTGTCGCTGAACGGGAGCACGGGTATGCCTTTGTCGCGCGAGTATTTGAGCAGTTTCTTGTTGACTTCCTTCTCGGCCTGAATGATGCCGTCGCTGTAGTCGATGGCCAGCTTGCCAAGTTCTTCGAAGTCAAAGTTGTCTTTGTATGACGTCAGCAGCTCTGGCTTGGCATCACGAAACTCCAGGCACTTCTTGAAGTTCTGGCCCAAGTCTTTCTTCAGTGTCTTCGTGAAGAGCGACGACACCACCTTCGTGTCGGCAAACGAAGGCTCGTCGTGGTAGGCCGTCTTTATGTAGAGCGGCACCACTGCGCTCATCCAGCCTTGGCAGTGGATGATGTCGGGGACCCAGCGCAGCTTCTTTACCGTCTCAAGCACACCGCGTGCGAAGAAAATAGCGCGCTCACCGTTGTCAGGATAGTCCTCACCTTTCTCGTCTGCCTCCATCTGGCGCTTTGTAAAGTAGTCCTCGTTGTCGATGAAGTAGACTTGTACTCGCGTTGACTGTATGCTGGCCACTTTGATAATCAGTGGGTGGTCGGTGTCGTTGATGATGAGGTTCATGCCTGAGAGGCGGATGACTTCATGCAGCTGGCCACGGCGCTCGTTGATGTTGCCCCATTTGGGCATGAATGTGCGTATTTCATGATTACGCTCTTGCATAGCACGCGGCAGTTCACGCCCCATAATTGCCATACTCGTTTCTGGCACGTAGGGAGCAATCTCTTGATTGATGAACAGTATCTTCTTCTTTGCCATCTTTTTGGGGTTTTATCATTGCAAAGGTACGAAAATATCCTCATTTCAGAGAAGAAAATGTGCATTTTTAGGAAAAAGTGACATTTTATAGGCTTATTTTTAGTCTTTTTTTTCCTTATTTGAGAAAATTGTTGTTATTTTGCACCCCGAAATCAACTACTGATTGGAAAGGAATGAAAGTTTTTAGAAAGATTGTTGACCTGCAAAATGCCCTTTTCGAGGATCGCAAGCAGGGACAGAGTGTCGGTTTGGTACCCACGATGGGTGCTTTGCACGAAGGACATGCATCGCTTGTGCGGAGAAGTGTGAGCGAGAATGGTGTCACGGTGGTTTCGGTTTTTGTAAACCCGACTCAGTTTAATGACAAGAATGACCTGAAAAACTACCCAAGGGATTTAGAGGCTGACTGCCGTCTGCTTGAGGAATGCAAGGCTGACTATGTGTTTGCTCCTGAAGTGGATGAGATGTATCCGGTTCCTGATAATCGCTGTTTTGAGTATCCTCCTGTGTCTACTGTCATGGAGGGGGCTCATAGGCCAGGTCATTTCAATGGCGTGTGTCAGGTGGTGAGCCGACTTTTCTATATTACACGCCCCGACAGGGCATACTTCGGCGAGAAAGACTGGCAGCAGATTGCTGTTGTGAAGGCAATGGTGCGCCAGTTGGGCTTGGGGGTGCAGATTGTGGAGTGTCCGATAGTGCGCGATGCTGACGGACTGGCCCGCTCAAGCCGCAACACGTTGCTCTCGCCTGATGAGCGTGCCATTGCTCCCACCATCTTTGCTGCTTTGAAGGGGAGTCTTGATTACGCAAAGACTCATACGCTGAAGGAAACCCACGACAAGGTGGTCGGTGACATTAATGCTGTTGACGGGCTTGAGGTGGAGTATTTTGCCATCGTCGACGGTAACACACTGCAGAATGTCGCAGACTGGGAGGATTCGTCTTACATTGTGGGATGTATTACGGTTTACTGTGGAAAGACTCCTATCCGCTTGATCGACCATATCAAATATAAAGAGTCATGATGATTGAAGTGCTAAAGTCGAAACTCCATTGCGTTCAGGTGACAGAAGCAAACCTGAACTATATGGGAAGCATCACGATTGACGAAGACCTGATGGACGCTGCTAATATGATTGCCGGCGAGAAGGTTCAGATTGTGGACAATAATAATGGTGAGCGTTTCGAGACGTATATCATCAAGGGCGAGCGTGGTTCCGGATGTGTGTGTCTGAATGGCGCCGCAGCGCGCAAGGTGCAGGTCGGCGACACGGTAATCATTATATCCTATGCCCTGATGGACTTCGAGGAGGCAAAGTCGTTCAAGCCGATTGTTGTCTTCCCTCATGAGAACAAGCTGGGCTGACTGCAGCTGTTGAATAATTAAAAAAGATTCCAGATGACTTTTATGCCATCTGGAATCTTTTTTCGTTTTCTTGCGTTATTGTTTAATTGCCAAGTGTCTATGTAGGAAAGTCTCCAACTCTTGTCCTCTCAGACCGCGTCTGAGGATGGTGCCGCTTTGGTCGAGCACAATGATGTGGGGAATAGTCTTCACCTGCAGTGCCTCGGCCGCTGCGCAATTCCAGCCTTTGAGGTCGGAGACCTGTGGCCAGTTCATGCCTTGCTTCTTGATAGCCTTCACCCAGCTCTCATGCTCCTCGTCGAGCGAGATGCCGATTATTTGAAGCCCCTGCTCGCGGTATTTCTCGTAGAGACTGACCATGAACGGCATCTCTTTGATACACGGCTGGCACCACGAGGCCCAGAAGTCGAGAATGGTGATTTGGTTCTTCCTCACTTCCGACATGATGCTCATCTCCTCGCCATCTGGCGTCAGGAGCACGAAGTCGCCAACCTTCTGTCCGGCCTCTGCGGCTTCTGCCGATGCCAGCGTGCTTTCAAGCTCTTTTATCTGCGGCCGGCGGCGAAACCGTTCTGGCATCTTGTCTATCAGACTGCGCACCTTGCCTGGCTCCATATGCGGAACTAAGTTGGTGATGGCAAAGAATCCAAACTCATTGTCGATATTCTTTTCAGCAGCTCGATAAAACAGGTGAGTCAGCTCTTTTTGTATCTTGGTGTACTCACTCACGATGGCTTGGCGTTTCGCGTCATTCAGCATCGTATCAATGAAAGCCTCGCTGAGCCTCAGGATGCGTGCCTCGTATTCATTGACTTGGCTGGTCAGCTCCTGCATACCGTCGTTGGCTGCAGTCCCTGAGACGTGTGAGGTCGCAGGATCGTCGGTGAGCGTCAGCATGATGGTGCCGGGCTCCTTGAAGAACAGCACTGCATCGTTAGGGTTCTTTTGCGAAAAGATGATACCCAACTCTACACTGTCGGCCCTGCCTTTCAGCTTGAACTTGCCGTCCTTGACGATGATGGTGTCGGTGGGGTTTGCATCAACGTCGCTCATGTACAGCGTGTCGCCGTCTTGGTATCCCTCGGCCGTGCCAAGGATTTTGAAGCTGTTCTGCTGGCAACTGGCAAAAGCGACGGCGGCGATGGCCAGCGCCATGACTTTCTTCATAGCTGCGCTTTACACAAGATACTGGTCGCTGATGCTCTCGTTGTTGATGACTCGGCGAATGGTCTCTGCAAACATGTCGGCCACGCTGATCTGCTTCACTTTGGCGCAGCGCTGAGTGTATGGAATAGAGTCGGTGAACACAATCTCTTCCAGAGCCGATTCCTGCACGCGGTCGCTGGCAGGACCGCTCATCACGCAGTGAGAAGCGCAGGCACGCACGCTCTTTGCTCCCTCTTTGATCATTAGGTCGGCAGCCTTGGTGATGGTTCCGGCGGTATCTACCATGTCATCGACGATGACGACGTTCTTGCCTGCCACGTCGCCGATAATCTGCATTGACTCCACCACGTTTGCACGGGCACGGGTCTTGTTGCACATCACCAGCGGGCAGCCCAGATACTTGGCATACGTGTTGGCGCGCTTCGAACCGCCTACGTCGGGCGAGGCAATGACGAGCTCGTCGAGCTTGAGGCTCTGCAGATAGGGCAGCAGCACGCCCGAGGCATAGAGGTGGTCGACGGGGACATCGAAGAAACCCTGTATCTGGTCGGCATGCAGGTCCATGGTGATGAGGCGGTTGATGCCTGCTGCGCTCAGCAGGTCGGCCACGAGCTTGGCGCCAATAGACACGCGCGGTTTGTCTTTACGGTCTTGGCGTGCCCATCCGAAATATGGTATGACGGCGTTGATTGAACGTGCAGAGGCGCGTTTGGCAGCATCAATCATGAGCAGCAGCTCCATGAGGTTGTCGCTTGTGGGGAAAGTGCTCTGTACGAGGAAGATGTCGCGTCCGCGTATAGATTCTTCGTATGACACGGCAAACTCCCCGTCGGAGAATTTCGTCATTTGCATTTTGCCTAAGGGACATCCCAGGCTTTGGCAGATTTTTTCTGCAAGGTATCTCGTGGCTGTACCCGAGAAAACCATGTAAGATGTGTATGTACTCATTGTCCAGATTTGTTTATTGGTAACATTTGGTTTGAATTTGTTCAGTTCACTGCTTTCTGAAGTTTCTGGAAGTGGCTGATGAGGTCTTTGAAGTCCAGCCCGTGGTGTATGCTGAACCTGTTCCACAAGTCGCCGCACATCACTACGCCGCCGAATCCCAGGTCTTTCATCATGCGGATGTTGTCGAGG
Organism: Prevotella sp.; assembly: GCA_017934525.1. Classification (GTDB taxonomy): domain Bacteria; phylum Bacteroidota; class Bacteroidia; order Bacteroidales; family Bacteroidaceae; genus Prevotella. The sequence continues at coordinate 5,718 of JAGBJJ010000031.1, read as the reverse complement.
TTGATGCCTCCCAGGGCATACACTTTGCGGTCGACGAGCCCTTGCCGGGCAGCGGCTTTCAGCTCCTCATAGCTGAAAGACTGTTTATCGGCTGGATTGCTTTGGCTGTCGAAGATGTTTTTCAGAAATACATAGTTGGATTTTTTCTTGGCCTCCCGCAGTTCACTGATGTCGTGGCACGTGCGGCTTACGTTGCCTCTGTAGCCGTAGGGAAGCTCGCTCTCGGCTGTGTCGAGGTGTATGCCTCTCAGACCATATTCTTCTTTCAGATAGAAATGGTCGTGTACAGTGATCTTCTTGTAGTAGTCGTCAGGAAGGAGGGTGAGCAGTCGTTCGGAGTAGACGGGCTCCGAATTCGGCTTATATAAGTGCAGATTCTCGAGCCCTTCTTCAAAAAGGGTAGTCAGAATCTTGTCTTCTTCCACGAAAAACGTGGCCTTTGTCATGATGATAAGTTTCATCTGCCAGGACTTTTTAATGACAAAGCCCCATCTTCGTAAGAATAAGGGGCTTTTTTAAAAGAAGTGATTCGGTTGGGGCTCGAACCCAAGACCTACTGCTTAGAAGGCAGTTGCTCTATCCAGCTGAGCTACCGAACCAATCCAAGTTACAACCTCTCTCATTGAAATCGAGTGCAAAGGTAGTTATTTTTTATGAATTCTCCAAATTTTTTAGACCTTAAATCTGATGTACGCTCTGTCATCGAATGAATTATTGCCTTTCACGAATGCTTTTGTGGCCTTGAACTGCCCGATATTCAGCGGATCGTTGTCTTTTTGCCATTGGAGTTTCTGCTCTGACTCTTCGAGGGTGGGGCACAGGCAGGGGTAGCCGTCGGACGCAAGCACTATCTCCCACGGATGGAAGTCGAGTGTGATGATTCGCACTTTCTCTTCGGGAATGGGAAACCCGTCGATGACGGCGTAAGTCTTGTTCTGCTCTTTCATGGCCTCGAGCATTCTGGGTATGATGTGCTGCCTGGCGGTGTCGTCGGTGAGGAAAGTTTCTTGCGGCAAGTTGCTTGATGCTATATAGTCTGCTCGCAACTCGGCCAGTTCTTGTTCGTAGGGCTTGGGGTTGTCGTAGTACTGCCCGCCTATCAGGCATTGGCAGTCGCCGACCATCCATACCTCCCTGTTCAGTCGGCTGAAGACGATGGCCGATGCCGTGAGTCGCTCCTCGGGATAAAGAGCCAGCCGAGGCAGCTGCGACTTTTTGTATTGTTTCAGAATATAGGCCGATACGCCAACGCAGAACTCGTGGCAAGTGGTGGCTTTTGGCATGCCTTTGATGTATTTACTCACCAGTCTCATGGCATGCTCCCCGTTGGAGTGGAACAAGCTGTATCGGCGTTCGGTTTTCGATGTGGAGCCGTCGATGACGGCAATGAAGTCATCGGTCACGACGATTCCGTCTTCGCTTTTCTTCTGCAGGTTTTTCGGGACGATTGTTTGTTCTATGATTTCCATGCTGATTAGTCTTATTTTGCTTTTGTTGGTGTGGCTGAGCCGTGATTTTGCTGCCGAAGAGCTTGCTTATCAGGTCTTGGCGGCCTATGCGCCGCAGGCTCTGCTCGATGCCCCGGCGCTCTTCGGGCTTATACCAGAAGAAGTATTGGCGTTGTGCCTGTTTCTCCTGGGGCGACTTTGCTGAGAATACAGGCTCAAGCGTATAAGGGTCGTAGCCCGTGTACCATGTCTCTGTGGCCACGGTCATCGGGGTGGGCGTGAAGTCTTGCACCTGCTCAAGCTGGAAGTCCATGCTCTTGGTCAGCACGGCCAGTTCGGCCATGTCCTCTTCGCGACAGCCCGGATGTGAACTGATGAAGTAGGGTATGATTTGCTGCCTGAGATTCTCTTCCCGGTTTATCTGGTCGAAGATGCGTTTGAAGTCGCCGAAGAGCCGGAACGACGGTTTGCGCATGAGCCTGAGCACGCTGTCAGACGTGTGCTCAGGCGCCACCTTCAGTCTGCCGCTCACATGTCGGCAGATAAGTTCGCGTGTGTATTCCTCGGCAGCGCGGTTGGCTTCTTCGTCTTTGCCGCGGTGCAGCAGCAGGTCGTAGCGCACACCGCTTCCAATGAAGCTCTTCTTGATGCCGGGCAGTGCGTCTACGGCCCTGTAGATGTCGAGCAGCTTGGCATGGCTGGTGTTCAGGTTGGGACATATCTGCGGATGTATACAGCTGGGCCGCTTGCAGTGCTCGCAGGCCTTGATGTTGCGGCCGTGCATGCCATACATGTTAGCTGACGGACCCCCCAGGTCGCTGAGATATCCTTTGAAGCCATCCATCTGTGTGACCTGCCTAACTTCATTGAGAATGCTGCGTTTCGACCTGCATGATATGAACTTGCCCTGATGGGCCGAAATCGTGCAGAAGGCGCACCCGCCGAAGCATCCCCGGTGGATATTCACCGAAAACTTGATCATGTCGAAGGCAGGAATGCGCTTACCCTTGTATTTCGGGTGAGGCAGACGCGTGTAGGGCAGGTCGAACGATGCATCGAGCTCCTCGGTGGTCATGGGCGGAAAGGGCGGGTTCACCACCACGTAGCGCTGTCCTACCTGCTGCAGTAGCCGCTGGGCGTGCATCATGTTCGACTGCTCCTCGATGTGGCGGAAGTTCTCGGCCTGTGCCCTTTTGTCGTGCAGACACTGCTCGTGCGAGTGCAAGACGATATCGTCGGCGCTGATGCCTCCTGCAATCGTGTCCTTTGTTGCCAGATATACCGTCTGTGGCAGGTCGGTAATATCGTCTATCGGCTCTCCGGCCTTTATCCTGTCGGCCAGTTCCAAGATGGGTTTCTCGCCCATTCCGTAGATGATGATGTCGGCTCCGCTGTCGCACAGGATGCAGGGCCGCAGCTGGTCTTTCCAGTAGTCGTAGTGGGTCACTCGGCGCAGCGAGGCCTCGATGCCTCCCAGCACGACGGGTACGTCGGGGAAGAGCCGTTTCAGTATGTGCGTATAGACGATGGTGGGGTATTCAGGGCGCATGTCGTGCCGGCCGTCGGGCGAATAGGCGTCTTCAGAGCGCAGGCGCCGTGCAGCCGTATATTTGTTGACCATAGAGTCCATGCAGCCGGGGGCAATGCCGAAGAACAGGCGCGGGCGTCCCAGCTTCTTGAAGTCGCGGAAGTCGCCGTGCCAGTCAGGCTGTGGCACAATGGCCACGCGGTAGCCTGCAGCTTCAAGCGTGCGCCCGATGACGGCTGCGCCGAACGAAGGATGGTCCACATAGGCATCAGCCGAGAATAGGATGACGTCTACTTCATCCCATCCCCGCAACTCGAGTTCCTTTTTTGTAGTAGGCAGGAAGTCAGTCAGCCGATACTCCATTCTCTTCTCTCTGTTTCACCCATTCTACGTAGAGTTGCACCAGATTCTGTAGCCCCAGCGCCTTCATGTTGGGATGATAGACCACGTCGAGACATAAGTCGAGCAGCTCCTTGTCGCAGCCCGATTGCGACTCCAGAAGCGAGCGTATGTTCAGTTTCAGCTTGTCGAGCACCTGCTCATCAACAAAGCCGCTTGAATCGATGAGGTCGCGCAGCAGCTGATAGCGTTCAATGGTGGCCAGGTGCGATTCGCTCACCTCAATGCTTCTGCTTCCAGAGGCGTTAGTTACAATTGTTGCCATGTCATTGTTTATTTATTGATTAAGAAGTTCAGAATGCCGCTCATAATCTGGGCGCGCATCTGCTCATCGGTGATACACTCAAAAGGAAATCCCATGGTGAACGCGTTGTAGTCCACCCCTTGGTAGGCCACGGCAGCACTCGTCTGACTGCCTTGGTAGACCATGGCTGGGAAAGCGATGCCTACAGGCGCCAGCACATCGGTGTGGGTGGCGGCATAGTGGCGCTCGTTGAGTTGACGCACGATGGAGAAGTCAGAGCCCAGACCGCTGACGACGCAGTCATCTCTACTGCTGTTGCCTGCGGGCGCCGCCTTCAGCACGTCGGCCAGCCACTGCTTTTCAGCCTCGGTGGTCTGGTCGCTGGCCACGTAGGCGCCGCTCACCATCAGCCGTCCGCCAGCCGACGTGTAGTCGTCGAGGGCCGCCCTCATCAGGGGCCTCAGCGTCTTGTAGCTGCCCAGGCTGTAGCCGTCGTCTTTCTCCAGTCCGAGCAGAAGGTCTACTGCCGCATACGGCGAGAGCGTCACGCTGCCGTTCTCTACGGCCTGCGCCGAACAGCTTACGATGTTGAATCGGCCAGTGGCCTGAATGGCTTTTGCGTGCGTGCGAACATTATTGAAACTATTGCCCGCTATAAACATGCCCGCAAGCTCGTCGGTGGAGTAGCCCAGCCCCGTAGAGTCTTCTATGCCTATCTTTTGCGGGTCAAACACCTGCTGGCGGCCCAGCAGTCCGGCCGTGGGGCCGTAGCTTACGCCCGCATCTTCGTCAATGTCGAATCCCTGGCCGAAGCGGCTTACGGCCGGTGATGCTAACCGGTGGAAGCCGTTGACCACCATGACGGTGTGCTGTGCCGTGGGATTGTAGAGCGCAGACAGCGTCTCGGTGGGAAAACTCTGACCGCCGTCGTTGACCGCCGTCACTTTGAAATTGTAGAGCACACCCGGAATGAGACTCACGGAGCACGACGTGCCCCGCAGTGGCGTGCCGTTGTCGAAGTCAGACCCGTCGGTGGCAATATACAGGATATAGCCTGTGGGCGTCGACGTGGGCTCCTGCCCGTCAACGAGTCCTTGCCAGCTGATTCTTACCTCTCCCGGCCGCCGGTCCATCTCGATGTGGAAATTGTCGGGCGGCAGGGGCTGCACGACGCATTTCTCCCCGTGGCGGCTGGTGATGTAGCGCAGCAGCGTCTTGTAGATGGAGCGAGCCAGCGTGAAGCGGAAGTTTGGGTCCTGTCCATAGCGCATGTCGCCGAAGTTTTGGTGCGACATGGTTTCCAGTATGGCGCTGGGCACAACGGGCAGGCGCGTCTCCGAGTAGTTGCGGTCGTAGAGCGTGCGCTGGGTCCATTCGCCATAGCGATACTGCAGGTCGGCTGTGGTGTTGTTGAGCAGGTCGGTGGCCAGTTCCAGCGAGGCCTGCCGGCTCATGCCTGTGGCCAAAGTCGGGTCGCCGTGGCCGGTGGTGCAGATGGTGAGCGTGCCGTAGACGCCCAGGCCGGTGTCGGTGTGGCCGGCATCGCTGTGCACGGCCAGCGACAGCTCTATGGGCACGCGCCGTCCGACCGAGTCGGGAGCATAGCAAGAGCCGCCCGTCAGCAGGTTGGTCATCAGTGACCGTGCGTTGATATCGTCGGCATAGTCGTTGACGCCATTCTTCGAGCTGTATACGCTGTAGGGCATTCCGGCCCACTGGGCATAGTAGCGGGCGCCCTCCAGACAGCGCGGATAGCCGCTGCACGTACCGCCGCGCTCAATGTTGCCCATGCCTCCGCCAAACCTGACGGCATCGGTGGTCACCACGCCGTTGCGGTGCGAGCTTTTGTTGGTCAGCTCCACACGGTTGCGCTCGCTGCATCCTTTGTCAAACTCGAAGGTGCCCAGATACACCCAGGTGCTGCCTCCCATCTGTTGGTTCACCTTGAAGTCGGTGCGCTGGCCTTTGTGCCACACGGTGTAGGCTGCGTCGTCGATGCTTCCCTCCACGGTCTGATAGCTCACGTAGACGGCATAGCGACCTTCTTCTGGAATGTCGGGCTGGTAGTTGACGGTGCTCAGCTTCGATTTGCTGCGCGT
>JAGBJJ010000030.1 GCA_017934525.1 Prevotella sp. | reverse complement strand
TACACATTTTCGCGCACACTGCGTTGATTTTCAACAGAAAATAACACTTTACACCTTAATTTAAGTCTACGCGCATGTCTTCAGAAACACAAGATTCGCAGTCAGAAGGCGACATGCCATACCTCGTTTTTCGTCAAAAAGAACCCATTTTATCGACAGGGGAAAGGTGTCTCTGTCGTCCCATTTCTGTCCTTTGCTTCCACAGAGCATCACTCGTCGCCGAATTATCTATCCCCCTATGGCTCGCCGCTATCTTCGAAGAAATGGCGCTGATAACTCGATGGTGTCATGCCATTTATTTTCTTGAAAGCTGAGATGAATGAGACTGCATTAGTATATCCTACGCCTTCGTAGATAGATTGGATGGTTTTGTTGCCATAGTGCTCGCGGTCGGTGAGGCGTCGACAAGCCTCCTGAATACGACGCTCGTTGAGCAGCGTCTTGAAATTCTTGCCGTAAGTGTCGTTGATCACCCACGACACGTAGCTGGTGTTCGAGCCAACGGCATCAGCCAACATCTTCAGGTTGAAAGCAGGATTGGAAATCTTTTCGATGTCTTCCATCACCATAATGATACGGTGTTGCAGCACATTCACCTGATGGGGCGACAGCTTCGCCGACAAATCGTCCTGGTCGGCGGCATCCTCGTGGTGATCGTTCAGGTAGTTTGCTAGCAACTGGCGGTTACGGTCGTCTGAACGCTGCAGCTCCTGATTCTTGTTAATGAGCAGTATCTGCGTGGACTTCAGGTTGCGGTTGGTACGTACAATGACGAAAGCAAAGACGGCAAGTATCAACAAGAAGACGCCAATGATGCCAATGGCCAAGTGACTGTAAATCAGTTTGCTGTTCAATGACGTGACATGCTCGGAGTGCTGCCGGTTCTCATAGTCGGCCAGTTCCTGTCGCACGTGGTAGAACTTCTGCACGTTGTAGATTGAATCATTTTTTTTCAGGAAACGGCTGCCGTAGTTATAAGCCTCCTGTTGGTTGCCTTTTTGGGCATAGGCTCGTGCCAGCTGTCGCAGGGCGTTTACTTGCAAGTCGCCGTTGCCCAACCGTTCTGCCTCCTGCTCACACCGATGAGCCAAGGCGATGGCCTCGTCAAGCCGCCCCTGCTCCAGCAGCAGACGGGTGATCTCGCTGTCCTGCTCTACCTGACAGGCTGGATGCATCTGGTTATTATGAGCAAAGGCCGCAGCCTCGAGGTGCTTGGCAATGGCGCGGTCATACTTTTTCTCAAGTCCAAGGATAAGCGCCTCACGGTAGATGATAGCATAGCTCATCTCGTTGGCGTGGGGGCCAGAGGGCCTGATTGCTTTTTCCAACTCGAAATAAACCTTGGCATTCTGCAGTTCTCCCTGCCGGCAGTAACCTAGCACGATGTTGGCCAAGAGCATCGACTGCTGCAGAGAGTCGTTCTCCTGACGCGCCATAACATAGCTTTTGAGCCAGTAGCGCACACTACTGTTGTTGTCGCCGAAGATGCTGTAGATATTTCCCACATAGCCCGTCGAAACAATATAGATGTGGCGGTCACTTTCGTCGGAGGCGTGCTCCATAGCCTTGATGTAATACTCCAGCGCCTGCGGATAGTTCTCCACCTTCATCAGCGAGTCGGCCTTTTGCTTGAGCATCAGTGCTTGACCGGCTGAAGCTGTAAGAGGACTGGGCAGAACCAGCAGAAAGAGCATGTAACCGAGCAGCGTGTCGAGTTTCTTCATTGTCTGCATTTTTATCTATTTTCAGCGACAAAGTTACAAAAAAAAAGAGTCGAGACATTTAAATTCGCCCGCTGTAATTAACAATTTATAAAATTTAAAAAGTCCAAAGCCTTCTTTTGCACTTATTTTCGAACTTATTGCATAATTTTGCTGAGCAGAAAAGAATAAGAAACCAATATCCAAACACCGAAAGACTTTGCTTTCCAAACAATATTTTAGCCAAACCACATTATTAATAATTAAAACAAAAGTAAAAATGAAAAGACTTCTATCCATCATCATGATGTGCACGCTGACCGCCGGGACCGCCATGGCACAGTGGAACACAAACAGGACACCTGTCCGCATCTTCGACGGAACGAGCAACAGCGACTATGTTGGCGTATGTCCTATCGTCAAACGCGCTGCCAACGGCAAATTCTGGATGAGTTATCTCGTTTCTGAGAAGGAGCCCTATGGCGTCCACATGTACCTGCAACTCTACGACAAAGATCTCATACCGCAGTTCGAAGGAGGTATCCGCGTAAACAGTTACCCGACGAACGCGGCTTGGTCGAACTACGCCCTCGATGTGACAAGCGACGGCTGTGCCGTGGTCAGCTGGTGTGACGCCCGCGGCGAAGAGCCCACCGTCCACGCAGGAGGCGACGTCAGCTACTACAACTTTGAGCCGTTCTATCAGAAGGTCGACCAGGAAGGCAACCTGCTGTGGGGCCTAGACGGCGTACGTTTCCCTCAATGGACTGACGACATCCCGCTGCAGACGAGCGCCGACGTGCTGACCAACGACGATGTCATCGTACAAGCCAAGGGTGTCCATTTTGCATATATGGCACGTATTAACCCCGATGGTGAGGTGGTCATGGAGCCGCAGCAGATGGCCGGCCAGGTGGTGCCTGTTTCCGACAGCAACTTCCTGCTGTTCTATGGTGGTGCTCAGGTGGCCCGTTTCACCAAGGATTTGCAGACTGTCTGGGGACCCGTGGAATACGACAGCTACAGCTATGTCGGCTACGAGATGGATCCCTATAAGATAGCCCCCGATGGCAAGGACGGCGCCGCCGTCGCCTTCGCCCGCACGATGGGCCAATTCTCACATAACATCCGTGTGCAATACATTAACGGCGACGGCGAACTGGGTTTCGGCTTGGAGGCTATCGATGCCTGGAATGCCGAGGAGTACGACCATGACTATCCCAGAATATCGCTGAATCCCGAGACAGAGGAGATCCTCGTCGACTGGGAGAGCCAGACCAGTGAGTCGCTCGTTTCTGCCAGCAAGTTTAATTATAGCGGTGACCGACTGTGGGGCGAGAACGGCATGGTGGTGGCCCACAAGACAGTGAACAGCTACAGCTACGGTAGCGTAGGCTCTCACCCCATGCCTAACGGCGACTGGCTGCTGGCATGGAAAGACCTAGCAGGTTACTTCAAGATGCAGCTGCGCTTGAAGCGCGTCGACAAGGACGGCAACAAGGTGTGGGGCCCTATCAGCATCGGTAACAACATCGACATCGACCACATCAACATGCTCTGGGACGACGAGGCCACCTACTTCTTCTGGCGCGACAACAACAAGATGGGACTCTACGCCTTCCGTATCTTCAACGACAGCAGCTACGAACCCAAGCCCAGCGGCATCGACGACGTCCAAGACGCCACTGCCACGGCTGCCGCCTGCTACACCCCCGACGGCAAGCGCCTCAGCGAGCCCCAGCATGGGCTGAACATCGTGCGCATGACCGACGGCACAGCCAAGAAAGTCATCAAGTAATCATTACAATCCTAATCAATTTCTAAAAACAAGTCTTATGAAGAAACAACTATTCCTTTCTGCACTGATGGCCGTCAGCACTCTGACGGCTGAAGCACAGGTACAGATGTACACTGTCAAGACAACTCACGAGCCTTATGTCGAATTGATTGACGCCACCGTCATCGCTTCGCCAGCTGACGACGAGGAGCTGCTCGGCACCTACTGGGGCGGCATCGTTGTTGGCAACGACTATTACTACAACGAGTTCGAGGACGAAGAGGGACTGCCCATCGGCTTCGACTTCAACTTCGGCGGTGAGACAATGAACCAGTTCATGGTGGGCACCGATGGCATCGTCTTCCTCGGCAAGGACCAGATGAGCGTCTCGCATCAGGACGACCACCTCAACGTGTTCTATTCACAATCAGAATCCACTAGCGGTCAGGAGAACATTCTCGGCATGACCGTCCGCGCCAACAGTTATGCTATACCGACAACAAGCATCAGCTACAAGTTGGAGGGCGAGGCCCCCAACCGCGTGCTAGTCATCCAGTATAAGGACTTCCTACTTAATTCACAGCTGCGCAGCACCCCCGACGAGAACGTCGCTGTGTCCGTCGGACAGATCCAGTATCGCCTCTACGAGGCCGACGGTACCGTGTCGATGCAGTTCAGCGGTTTCCAACCCAACGCCGACATCGACGATCCGGATGGTTACCTGCGCGGCATGTGGGCCTACATCGGCCTACGAGGCCACGACAACGACGCAGTCATGCTGACCAACCGCAACGGCGAAACAACAGCCCCTTTCAGATGGAATGCGCGCATGGAGCTCTCGGGATCTAACTACCCCGATGGTACCTACACCTTCGCCGCCCCCACCGACTGCGTCATCCCGACAGCAGGTCCCACCGATCTCACCATCAAGACAGGCATTCACACCATCGACGGCACCTTCATCCCAGCCGAGAATGCCGACCACTACATGGTGCTCCTCTCGTCAGAAGGTTATGCCGACACCATGCCCAAAGACTTCTTCAAGTATACCGTGGGCAATAAACTGGGCAATGCCGAGGTGGCAGCCCTTATCTCCATCAATACCAACGAGCCTGTCTTCAACCTCATCGGCCTGCAGGCTGACACACACTACTACGTCACCGTCGTGGCCTACAACGCCAATGGTCTGAACGGACCTCGTTACAACGTCACCGACGTGGCCAAGGCCGATGCCATCACACAGGCCATGCCCGAGATGACCGTGCCATATAGCTGGATGGTCGATCCTGACACTGGCGCAGGCTTCGATGCCGATGTCATGTCGCTCTGGATGCCCTATCAGGGCACTCTCGCCACGCCTACCATCCTCAGTGCAGGTGGCGACATCACCATCGATGCCGGCGACCGCTGGACAGCCGCTTCGGTGAGATATGAGAGCAGCGACGACTCCGAGCTGGCCTGCTCGTGGCTTGTCTCGCCCCTTTTCATCCTCGATGCCTCGAAAACTTACACTGTCAGCGTGTCTGCCCTGTGCTTCGAAAGAGTATGGTCGTGGTACAACCGCGAGGGCAAGTTGTCGCTCGTCCTGGCCCGTGACGGTAAGACCTTTAACGAGGCCGATGTTATCGCCAGCGACTTCTATCCCAATGAACAGAGCGGTATGGAGGAAGGCGAGTACACCAACGTGCGCACAGTCAGCGGAACCATCAACAACACCGAGGGCAAGGTGTCCATCGGCATTTATATCTCTACCGACACAACGGCGCAGAGCCCTCTGTCGTTCTTTCTCTATAAGTTCAATATCGAAGAAGATACCATGACTGGCATCGAGACAACAGACAACGTGCAGGCACAGACTCTTGCGCGCGTCCACGACCTGCAGGGTCGTCCCGTGGCTCAGCCTACTCATGGCCTCTACATTATCGACGGTCATAAAGTGGCAGTAAAGTAAATTCTCTCTCTGGTTTTGGTCAAGGAGGCGCTGTCGGCGCCTCTTTTTTTAGCGAAGCTGCTCGTCGAAGAACCTGAGCACACGTGTCTGCACATCTGGCGGACAACTATGGCCCATGTCCCATAACTCTGTCTGCAGGCGGTCGTCGGCCCCTAAGCGCTGCCACACACGGTGCAGCTGACTGAAAGCCTGCTCTACGCCGCGCACAGGAAACAAGCGGTCCTGCCGCCCGTTGATGAAGAGCATGGCCCGTGGGGCAGCCAGCGCAGCCACGTCGGGG
>JAGBJJ010000029.1 GCA_017934525.1 Prevotella sp. | reverse complement strand
TCCAGCTGCAGGTTGGTCACCGAGTCGGGCGAGGTGAGCAGCGAGCTCTCCACCACCTGTATGTTGTGTATGTAGAGGTGGAAGGCATTGGCCAGCGGAGTGACAGCATGGAAGCCCACGAAGTAGGTGCCGTCCTTGGCAGGGCGCAGCTTGGCCGTCACCTTCACGGGGATCTTCTCTTCCGTCTGCTGGATGGTGCGGTTCTCGATAATCATCTCATAGTTCTGTGCCAGGGCGTTGTCGCCGAAGCCCACTTCGAGCAGCTCCTGTCCGGCGCGGTCCCATGCCCAGTTAGACGAAGCCTCGAACTCCAGGTCGTAGGTGCGGTCGCCGAGCAGGTGGAGCGGCGGCGTGATGAGCCAGTCGTCGTCGTCGAACGAGTTGTAGATGTCGTTGTTCTGGCAGTCGGCTGCATGGCTGCTGCGGTTGTAGACCCATGTCCATCCGTCGCCATTGACATCGATGACGGTAAACTGGCTGAACGTCTGCGAATCGCTGAAGTCTTCGCGCCAGGGAATCTCCTGTGCCTGTCCTACGTTGACGGTGGGTGTGGTGGCCTCCTCGCCCGTCTTGTCGGCATACCAGCCCACTACGGTGTAGCGATAGGAGCGGAGACCCGTCTGCTCGGGCAACTCGTCGAAGTAGACATTGCCCTCGTAGTCGCTCTCGAGCGTCACAGGGCCTGGATAGCGCTTGATGATGTAGCGCATGTTCTCCTTGTCGATGTAGCCGTTGTTCACACCGCGCTCAGGGGTGTCCCATGTCAGCTTGGCCTCGTAGGTGTCGTTGTTGATGCTCAGTTGCACGTTGCCAGGAGCCACAGGCTTGTCAAAGCCTATATAGGCGGTCAGCTTGCTCTTGGGCCCTTCGCCGTAGGCATTCTTCAGTACGACGGTGAAGACGTGGTTGCCCTCGGTGAGCGTCAGTTGCTCGCTGACGGCGGCGCCGGCCTCCGACTTGCCCGTGCCTACCTGCTGGCCGTCGACGAGGATGGTGTAGTCTACCTCGCCGGTCAATGTCTCGGTGGCATAGTTCTCGGTGGGCACCGTGAAATTGAAGTGACCCGTCAGACTGCCCTCGGGGAAGTCTACACTCATGTTCTCTGCCTGGCTGGGCGCATGGTCGTCGGCCAGTCCGAAGGGGATGTAGAGGGCCACCACCTCCTCGCCGTTGGCAAACTTGCCCAGGCGCGTGGCCTTACCCGTGGTGGTGTTCACCTCGTAGAGAGCCGACGACTCCTCGCTGACCATGGCAGCCCAGTAGAGCTTGCCCGAGCGGAAGTCGAACGTGGCACTCTGCCGATAGGCACTCACTGCCACGTCGGTGTTGCCCACGATAGTGGCGTTGCCCGTAGACTTGTCGAACTTGTAGAGGAAGCCGTTCACGCCGATGCCGAACACTTCGCCCTGGGGCGAGGCAGCGATGGCCACCATGTCGATGGGCGTGCGCTTCAGACTGTGCTTCACGGGCGAGGCGTCGGTGAACTCCATCGTTCCGAACTCGTAGGCCGAGCCGTCGGCAGTGAAGAAGATACCGTAGACCTGCTCCGTCGTGGGGTCGTAGGTCAGGTCGGCCGCCAGTTTGGCACTCTCGTCGGCCTCCATGATGTGGTCTATCTCCATGGTCCAGCTGTCGGTGTCCCAGCGCTGATACAGGTTGAGCGCATTGTCGCCCGAACCCTGCAGCGAGTTCATGTAGTGCAGCTTGCCGCCATACCACACGCCGCCCGAGTTGGCGCGCAGCCAGCGGTCCTGATGCTCCAGCGTCGTGACGATGACCGGCTGGCCGGGCATAAACGAGTAGACGCCGAACTGCGGATCGCCGCTGAGCCACGCACTGGAATTGAGCACGATGCCATAGATGGTGGGCACGTAGCTGGCCGACACCCTCTGCTGGGCATGTGCTTGCAGTCCGCCCAGCAGCACCATGATGCCGATGAGCGCAGCCCTGAATCTGTGAAACTTTTTCATAATCTAATGCTAAGTGGTTTTTAAATATGGTTAATTAATTGTGATTTCGTTGCAAAAATAGTGTTTTTTTTGTGAATTATCAACACTTAGGCAGTTTTTTTGCATTATTTTTTTGTAATTTGAGAGAAAATATTTAATTTTGCCACAGAATGTAGTAACTACTTGATTATTTTATGAAACGACTTCTATCTACGATTTGTCTTTTTATCACTGTATTGACAGCAATGGCGGTTGAGGGCGTCACTGTGGGGTATTGCAACGGACAGGTGACGCGCACCGGCACTGTCAGCGTGGAAGGCGACACATGGGTCAGCGCTGCCATCCTGCTCACGGCCGACATGCTGGCGCCCTATGAAGGGGCATCCATTGGCAGCGTGCGTGCCGGACTGGCTGCCCGCACCAACCTCGACGAGGTGCGTGTGTGGGTGCGTAGCACACTCGATGGCGACGACCTCGCATCGGGCAGCATCACAACCGAGACCGAACCGGCCATCGCCCGAGGGTGGAACGACGTGGCCCTTGCCACACCTTATATTATAAAGAAAGGTGAGCCGCTCTACGTGGGCTACTCGTATAAGCAGCGAGCCGCCTCGAAGGCTATCTCGGTGGTGGCGGGAGAGGCTGAGGGCGCTTTCTTTCTGAAAGCAGGCAGCGAGGCCGAGTGGACCGACCGCAGCACCGACGGCTTGCTCAGCGTTGAGGCCGTGGTGACGGGTGTCCACGTGCCCGACTATGACCTTGAACTGCTGGCGGCTGAGGGCCGCTACATCGGTCAGGGCGAAATAGAGGTCACTGCCACCATCCGCAACGTGGGCACGAAGACCATCGGCGGCTTCACCCTTGCAGCAGTGGTGGCAGACACTCAGGAACGTCATGACCAGCTGCTCATGAAGACTATTGAGAGCGGTGCCAACGTCACGGCTACGATGACCTTCCGTACTGACGATGAGACGGTCGGTCGGCAGCATCCGGTAGACCTGGTGCTCGAGAGCGTAGAGCGCAACGCCGGCACTGCGGCCGATGACAACGACGAAAACAACACCGTGCGCATCCTTTTCAGCTACCCACGACGTGTGCTCATCGAGGAGTTTACAGGCGAGGATTGCACCAATTGCCCCCGTGCTGCCATGCGCCTGCATCAGGCTCTCTATCTCGACGGCTACGCTTCGTCGGCCGTCATGATTTCACACCACTCGGGCTACTATCCCGACTGGCTCACATTCCGTCCGGCAGACATTGAATATGAGTGGTTCTTCAACGACGGCAACCGCACCTATGCACCTGCACTGATGGCCGACCGCGTGGCGCAGGAGGAGAGCAGTCAGGGACTGCCTACGCCCTGCTTCGACCCTACATCGGCTGAAATCATCGAGACGGCCATCGCCTATATGGCACAGCGCACGTCGAGAGCTTTCATCGACCTCAGTGCACAGATAGACGGCAGCCAGCTCACCGTCAGTGCATCGGGAGGGCGCAGCACCGTCTTCGGCGTGACACCTACCCGCCTGACCATCTGCGTGGTGGAAGACCACATCGAGCAGCGTGCCCAGGTGAGCCTGGAGACTTGGCCCGAGTTTGAGCACATGGGCGTGCTGCGTGCCATCAACGATACCTGGGGGGAGGTCATCGACTGGAACGACAACCAGTTCAGCGTGGCCAAGACCTTCGAGCTGAGCAGCGACTGGAACCGCCAGAACCTGCGCGTGGTGGCCTTCGTGCACGACTACGACGCAGCCGACCCCTCCCGCTGCGAGGTGGAGAATACCGCTGAGCTGAGCATTCAGACGCTGGCAGGCATCGCCAGCCTGCCTGTAGACCATGCTGCCACCACTGCTGTCTACGACCTGCAGGGGCGCCGTGTGAACCGCCATGGGCTGAAGGGACTGACCATCGTCAGCAAGACGTCAGCCGAAGGCGTCAGGACGACATCGAAAATACTGAGATAATGGATATTAATTACTAACAAAAGAAAAAATGCTTATGAAGAAATTTACCCTTCTCGCTGCCACCGCCCTGATGAGCGTGGCAGCAACAGCACAGACCGTGGTAGGTCTGGAGCGCCCCAAAACCGACGACGGCTATGCTGCCTTCACGTCGACTGATGCCTATGTGAAGAGCGCCGAGGGACTGACCGTCAGCTTCTACGAGAGCACCCAGATGGCTGCCAAGCGTACCACTACGAACACCGCTACGCTCTATCGTCAAGGTGTCGCTGTGCAGAGTGACTTTGCATGGACGCTGACCTGCGCAATGGCCATGGACGACGATGCCTGGTTTGGCGCCAACGACCATCCTGCCAACGACAAGTTTGCCGAGCACTTCACCTTCGGCTACAATCTGAACGTGCCCGAAGGTAAGCGGTTCAGCGTCAACGCCGTGGAACTCGACCTGATGGTCAGCGCCAACCCCACGTGGCGCGTACGTATTCTCAATGGCGACGAGGAACTCTACAACTCGGGCAACATGAACAAGTACAATGGCTTCATGAACTATCTCAGCGTGGGCAACTATGCCCGCATCACAGCCGATGAGCTGTCGATGACCTACCCGGAGGACGACCGCAATGCTGATAATGCTAAAGATAAGGAGACTGCTGCTCTTAATGACGGTTTCCAGCTGCTGCCCGCCGACCTTACTCTGGCTGCAGGCGACTATACCGTAGTGCTCGACTTCGACTACAATACCATCGGTTTCAATAAAGCCCTCAGCTTCGACTCGTTCACCATCGAGGGCCGGCTGGCCAGCGACGCCACAGAAGACGGCACCATCGTCATTCCCACCACCTGGAACTTCTCTGACTGGACAGCTGAAAGGTTCACTGAGACCGTTACCAAGGAGGGCCTGACCGTGATGGCTACTGAAGGCGAAGCCGTTGAGATTGACGCCAACACCAAGACTGTAGACGGCGTGAAATACACCCAGCGCCTGAAGCTTGGCGGAACGGGCACGGAAGTGTCGCGCAACCTCAACTTCAAGGTGCCTGGCAAGTGCAGGGTGGAGGTTGTGCTCATGTCGGCCAGCGGCAGTGCCAACCGTACCCTCAACGTGGCCACAGGCACGTTCGACAATGTGGTGGCTACGATAGATGCCCTCGGTGCCAGCGCTACCATGGGTAGCTTCGACTATATGACCGACGAGCCCACTACCATCTATCTCTACAGCGCTGACTCGAGCATCAACGTCTATGCCATCTACGTGACGGAAGAACAGGGCACGGTGGGCATCAGCAATGTACCGCACAGCGCGTCGGCCGCACAGGGCGTCTACAATCTGAAGGGGCAGCGTGTCAGCCAGCCCGTCAGCGGACAGCTCTACGTGGTCGGTGGCCGTAAGTTCATCGCCCGCTAAGCTTACCCGCATGGCAGCGTGCTCCCGCATGAAGGGAGCCGCCTCCCTCTAAAAAAAATTCCTCCGACCAGACTTGCTTGCCGGTCGGAGGAAATGTTTTTTTTCTTTTGTATTGGCGGTTAAGCCAGTTTGCGCTTCGAGCTCTTGCGCTTTACCTTGAAGTGGTCGAAACCCTCGCCGTAGACACCTATGACGGCGCTCTGCGAGACGAAGGCCCGTGGGTCTATCTCGTCGATGAGACGGAATATCTGGTTGCTCTGCGAGCGCTTGCACAGCACGAAGAGCATCTTCATCTCGCGTCCACTGTAGAAGCCTGTGGCATCAATCACGGTGCAGCCGCGGTGACCTTCCTCGTTGATGCGGTGGGCTATCTGCTCCCAGCTGTCGCTGATGATGAAGAACTGCACGGAAGAGCGCTTCGAATTGACCACCTGGTCGATGCAGAAGGCCGTGACGTAGAGCACTACGTAACCATAGAGCACCTTCTCGAAATCCTTCAGCACGAAATAGGTCGACGAGATAATCACCACGTCGCAGAGCATGATGACGCGGCCGAGCGATATCTCGCGGTATTTGTTGATGATGGCAGCCACGATGTCTGTGCCGCCGGTAGAGCCGTTGGCTGCCAGCCCCAGGCCGATGCCGCATCCGCAGAACACAGCGCCTATGATGGCAGCCATGAATGGCTGGTCGGCCAGTATGTGGCCATGATAGTATTTGGCCCAGATGCCGAGTAGCACGGTGACGAGTAGCACGCCGTAGATGGTCTTCACGCAGAACTTCCACCCCAGAATCTTCAGTGCCACGGCCAGAAGCGCACCGTTGATAGCGAAGAAGCTGACCTGCGTAGGAATGCCAAGTCCCCAGTAGAGGATGGAGGTGACACCAGCCACGCCGCCCGTACCGATTTCGTTGGGCAGGAGGAACACCTGCCATCCGATGCAGTAGGACATCATGGCTACAGCAATCATGATGTAGTCGTGGATTTCATTCCACATCTTTGTTTTTGAAGGTCTGTTCATTGTCTTTTTCGAAATTTGGTTGCAAAGTTACGAAATTATTCTTAATTCATAATTCATAATTCATAACTTTTTTCTACCTTTGCACGCAAAAAGGTCTTTTGGAATGAAAAAACTATATATAGAAACTTACGGTTGCCAAATGAACGTGGCAGACAGCGAGGTGGTGGCCAGCGTGATGGGAGTGGCCGGCTATGAACTGTGTCAGAGCGTTGACGAGGCCGACTGTGTGCTGCTCAACACATGTTCTGTGCGCGACAATGCCGAGCAGAAGATCTACCACCGCTTAGAGACGCTGAGCGCTCTTCGCAGGCAGCGCTCCAGCGGCTCTGCATCCTTGGGAGAGAGCGGTGGCCCCTCGCTGATTATCGGCGTGCTGGGCTGCATGGCTGAGCGCGTAAAAGACGAGCTGCTCAACCGATGGGGAGCCGACCTCGTGGCCGGTCCTGATGCATATCTCTCGCTGCCCGACCTTGTGGCACAGGCCGAGACGGGCCATAAGGCCATCAACATTGAGCTGTCTGCGAGCGAGACCTATCGCGATGTGGTGCCGCAGCGCATGGCTCTGGGTCACAAGATTGGCGGCTACGTGAGCATCATGCGCGGCTGCAACAACTTCTGCCACTACTGCATCGTGCCCTATACCCGTGGGCGTGAGCGCAGTCGCGACGTGGAGAGTATCTTACGCGAGGTACGCGACCTGCGCGACCGTGGCTTCAAGGAGGTGACGCTGCTGGGGCAGAATGTGAATAGCTACCGGATGATGGATCGTTTCTCATTTCCGCAACTGCTGAAAACGGTAGCTGAGGAGGTGCCCGACCTGCGCATCCGCTTCACTACGTCGCACCCGAAGGACATGAGCGACGAGACGTTGCACGTCATCGCCGAGATGCCCAATGTATGCAAGCACATCCACCTGCCGGTGCAGAGCGGAAGCGACCGTATCCTGAAGTTGATGAACCGGAAATATACCCGCGAGTGGTACATGGATCGTGTGCATGCCATCCGGCGTATCATACCCGACTGCGGTCTGTCTACCGACATCTTCGTGGGCTACCACTCGGAGACGGAGGAAGACCACCAGCTCTCGCTCTCGCTGATGCGTGAGGTGGGCTACGACTCGGCCTTCATGTTTAAATACTCCGAGCGCCCCGGTACCTATGCCTCGAAGCATCTGCCCGACGACGTGGCAGAGGAGGTGAAGCTGCGCCGTCTGAACGAGCTCATCGCTCTGCAGACAGAGATATCGGCTGAGCAGAACCGGAAGGACGAGGGCAAGGAGTTCAGCGTGCTCGTGGAAGGCTTCTCCAAGCGCTCGCGCGAGCAGCTCTGCGGTCGCACGGAGCAGAACAAGATGGTGGTGTTCCCGAAGCAGAACCATCACATCGGCGAGACGGTCAGCGTCAGGATCACGGGTAGTACGAGTGCCACGTTATTAGGTGAGTTGATATGAAAGAATTTCTGAGCGTGCTGCGGCGCTTTGTGCCGCCCTACAAGAAGTATCTGGCGCTGTCGATCGTGTTCAACCTGCTGTCGGCAGTGCTGAATATATTCTCCTTTGCAGCGCTCATACCTATTCTGCAGATACTCTTCCAGACGGGCGACGCCGAGGCGGCCACCAGCATGATGGCGTGGGACTGGGGCAACGTGCAGACCGTGCTGATGAACAATATGAACTATGGCGTCAGCCAGCTCATAGCGCACTACGGGCAGACCACCACGCTGCTCTTCATCGGTATTTTCTTGGCGATTACCACGGCACTGAAGACGGGAGCCTACTTTCTCTCTTCAGCCACCATTATACCCATTCGCACAGGCGTGGTGCGCGACATACGCAACCAGCTCTACCAGAAGATTACATCGCTCCCGCTGGGCTTCTTCAGTGAGGAGCGCAAGGGCGACATCATTGCCCGCATGAGCGGCGACGTGCAGGAGGTGGAGTCGAGCATCATGTCGAGTCTCGACATGCTCTTCAAGAACCCTATTCTCATCGTCGTCTATTTTTCCACGCTGCTCTTCGTCTCCTGGCAGCTCACGCTCTTCACCATCGTCTTTGTACCTCTCTTCGGCTGGTTCATGGGGCTGGTGGGCCGCAAGCTGAAGCAGAAGAGCATCAAGGCGCAGGCCCTTTGGAGCGACACGATGAGCCAGGTGGAGGAGACGCTCGGCGGACTGCGTATCATCAAGGCCTTCTGTGCCGAGGAGAGGATGAACGAGCGCTTCGACCGCATCAACTCGCAGTATCGCAACGACATCATGCGGGTGAATATCCGGCAGTCGATGGCTCATCCCATGTCGGAGTTTCTCGGCACGGTGATGATCATCATCGTGCTGTGGTTTGGCGGCATTCTGGTGCTGCAGGGCAAGGCCATCACCGGCCCCACCTTTATATATTACATGGTGATACTCTACAGCATCATACAGCCGCTGAAGGACTTCTCGAAGGCAGGCTACAACATACCGAAGGGTCTGGCCTCGATGGAGCGCATCGACAAGATACTGAGGGCCAAGAACCACATCAAGGAGCCCGTGAACCCAAGGCACATTGACCACTTTGAGCATCAGATAGAGTTCCGCCATGTTTCCTTCAAATACGGCGAGCAGTGGGTGCTGCGCGACATCAATCTCACGATTCCGCGTGGCAAGACCATAGCTCTCGTCGGCCAGAGCGGCTCAGGCAAGTCGACTCTTGTAGACCTCATCCCTCGTTACTATGACGTGCAGGAGGGCGAGGTGCTCATCGACGGCATCAACGTGCGCGATATGGGGCTTCACGACCTGCGTAGTCTCATCGGCAACGTCAATCAGGAGGCTATCCTGTTCAACGATTCGTTCCGCAATAACATTGCGTTTGGAGAAAGCATAAGAACTACAGACGCTATAGATACTATAGGAACTATAGATAAAAGAATAGAAGAGGCTGCCCGCATAGCCAATGCCTACGACTTCATCATGGCTTCGGAGCATGGCTTCGAAACGAACATCGGCGACCGTGGCGGGCGTCTCAGCGGCGGACAGCGGCAGCGTGTCAGCATAGCACGCGCCATACTGAAGAATCCACCTATACTGATACTCGATGAGGCCACCTCGGCTCTTGACACCGAGAGCGAACGCCTGGTACAGGATGCTTTGGAGCGTCTGATGAAGACGCGCACCACGGTGGCCATTGCCCACCGCCTGTCGACCATCCGCAATGCTGATGAGATATGTGTGCTGCACGATGGGCGTATTGTGGAGCGTGGCACTCACGACGAGCTGATAGCCCTTGACGGCTACTATAAGAGACTGCACGACATGCAGCAGGTGTGAGGAGGAGGGAAAAAACGATAAGTGAAAAGCGAAAAGTGAGAGGACGATTATTATATCTGCTGAAGTTCTATGGGCTGACGGTGCTACTGTTCATCGTCGCCAAGTGGGGCTTTATGCTCAGCAACGCTTCTTCCCATGGCGTCAGACTGGCCGATGGGCTCGACGTGGTGGCCCATGGGTTGTCGCTCGACCTCTCTACGGCGCTCTATTTTCTCATTATTCCCTTCTTGGTGTGTGCGGTTGCGGTATGGACACGCGTGCCGCAGCAGCTGATGAAGGTCTACGGCGCTGTCGTGGCGCTCGCCTTCGCCATGGCTTTCGTGGCCGATGCCAGTCTCTATGCCTTTTGGGGCACTAAGCTCGATGCCTCTTGCCTGCAGTATCTGGCGCAGCCTGAAGGCATTGCGGCCAGTGTGTCAGCAGGCTATCTGGCGGTCAGGATTGTCGGCATAGCACTGCTGGCCGTCGTCATTTGGTGGCTGTATGGTAAGTTGTTGCCGTCGGCGGCAGCAGTCAGGGTGGGCGGCCGACAGCGACAGCCTGTCAGGCGGCGCATCGGCGAAACGCTGTTATATGTTGCCTGCATACCTCTGATGGTAATAGGTATCCGTGGCGGCGTGGATGAGTCGACCACCAACATCGGTCAGGTGTATTACTCGCAGAACCAGTTCTTGAATCACTCGGCCGTCAATCCAGTGTTCAATTTCCTCTATACCCTGCTCCACCAGTTGGGTAATCTGAGTCAGTATCAGTTCTTCGAACCGGCCGAGAGTGAGAGCCTGACAGCCTCAGTGTACACCACAGAGAGCCAGCCTACCGACACTCTGCTGCGCACCGACCGTCCCGACGTGGTCATCATCCTCATGGAGAGCGCCGGCGAGGAGTTTGCCAGTGTGATGCCGTGCCTGCAGCAACTGAAGCGTGAGGGCATAAGCTTCACGCAGTGCTATGCCAACAGCTGGCGCACCGATCGCGGCACGGTGTGCGCCTTGAGCGGCTATCCGTCGTTTCCCACCCTCTCGGTGATGAAGATGCCAGCCAAGAGCGGCACCTTGCCCGGCATTGCTGCCACCCTGCGCAGCCATGGCTATAAGACCAGCTATCTCTATGGCGGCGACATCAACTTCACCAACATGCGCTCCTACCTGATTTCTACTGGATGGGAGCGTCTGACCAGCATGGATGATTATTCGATGGCCGAGCGCCTGACGGCTCAGTGGGGCGTGCGCGACGACATCACCTTCGGCACGCTCTACGACCAGATAGTGGGCCATGACGCTACCGACGGCCCAGCTCTCTTCGGCTACAGCACGCTGAGCAGCCACGAACCATGGGATGTACCCTACAAGCAACTCGACGACGAGGTGCTCAATGCCTTTGCCTATCTCGACGACTGTCTGGGGCGATTTGTCGACCGTATCCGTCAGACGCCTCAGTGGGACAACCTGCTCATCGTCTTGTTGCCAGACCACGGCATCAACTACGCATCTGTAGACCAGTCGGTGCCGCTGCAAAAGAACCATATACCGATGGTGTGGATTGGCGGCGCCGTGAAAGGGCCGCGCGAGGTGGACGCTATTTGCAACCAGACTGACTTGGCGGCCACGCTGCTCGGCCAGATGGGGCTGCCACACGATGACTTCACGTTCAGCCGTGATGTGCTC
>JAGBJJ010000001.1 GCA_017934525.1 Prevotella sp. | reverse complement strand
GCCACGGGTTAATATTAAAGTTTTTTATATTTATTCTTATTATATTGACCGCTGCGACGATACTGTCGGGCGTGCGGCGGTTCATATTTTCCGGGGCAAAGATAGCATTTCCTGCGCAACTGCGCAACATGTATGGTACGCAAAAGTTTGCAGGCAGGTTTGCAATAGTTCGCATGCTGCCCGGCCCCGCTATTCATCCTCCTCGCTATATTCAAGCAGGTCGCCGGGCTGGCACTGCAGCTCGCGGCAGATGGCTTCGAGCGTCGTGAAGCGCACGGCCCGCGCCTTGCCCGTCTTCAGTATCGAGAGGTTGGTCGGCGTCAGGTCGATGCGCTCGGCCAGCTCGCCCAACGACATCTTGCGCCGGGCCATCATCACATCGAGATTCACTATTATCTTTCCCATAGCCACATCTCCACTTATACAGTCAGGTCCTGCTCCTCCTTCATCTTCAGGCCGATGGCGAAGATCTCGGCAGCAATAAGCGCCACGAGGCCAATGCTCAGTTCGGTAGCTGAGATATAGCTGAAGTAATCGGGCGCGAAACCGCTGATGCGAAACTGCCCGGCCACGATGCTGGCACCATATATCTGCATGGTCGTGGCCACAATGCTGCCTGCCAGCTCTACGCCGCCCAGCCAGCGCAGCAGCCTGACGTTGCGCCACTCGAACACCTGGCCGCGATTTACTCTGACAATGAGCTTCAGAAAGAGCACCACGATGACTGCCAGAAGTACAACAGAGAGCAGGTGGACGGCGGTGTTGGTGACGCTGAACCATGCAGGGTAGTCCACAGCCACATCGACGCTGCACTGCCCGGGCCACAGGCGCACCTCACTGCCGCTGACGGCATTGCGCACGGTGGCGAAGTCGAGCGAGTCGGCATCCACGGCCATCAGATGCATCTGCGGGGCATTCACAATCTGACTAAAGTCCTGTTCCCAGTCGGTCGAGGTGTCGCCTACATGCTGCCAGCCCATCTTCAGGCCCAGCCCCATCGCATAGACAAAGGGCAGAAATCCGACGCCAATGGCAACAAACACCAGCACGCAAAGGATGTTGAGTCGCTTTTTCATAAGCATTTTATCGTTTTAGTTCTATCATTTATCGTTATTCGATATGCAAAAGTACAAAGATATAATATAACCACCAAATCTTTTCAATAAAAATTTATCGAAAAACAATAATATTTCCCTCTTTAGCAATAACGCACGCCTCTACACCTTAATATATATAGAAAAAGAAGTGAACTTGAGAAGCAATGCAACTGAAAAACAAAAACACGCCATAAAGACCGACGCGACATAGTACCCCGACCGGGAATCGAACCCGGAACTAAGCTTTAGGAGAGCCTTGTTATATCCATTTAACTATCAGGGCCCATGCATTGCGCATGCAAAGGTACGAAGAAAAAGAGAAACAAGAATTGAGAAAGCGGATTTATCACCCATGTTTAACGTTTTTTAAAAATGCCGGCCGTCTCTCCTCCACCCCATTCCTGAATGGTAAAAAGCCGGGGAATGGCTCCGTTCACCTGCTTTTCCACCTTTTTTTTTGCGTATATTGGGAATTATTCGTAACTTTGCCGCCAAAAACAAGAAAACAACCATCAAAACGACTATGGAATCAAAACTTGTCATCTATAACACGCTGACACGACAGAAAGAGCGTTTCGAACCCATCCACGCCCCGCAGGTGGGCATGTACGTCTGCGGCCCCACCGTCTACGGCGACCCACATCTGGGCCATGCCCGGCCTGCCATCACCTTCGACCTGCTGTTCCGCTACCTGCGCCACCTGGGCTATAAGGTGCGCTACGTGCGCAACATCACCGACGTGGGCCATCTGGAGCACGACGCCGACGAGGGTGAAGACAAGATTGCCAAGAAGGCACGCCTGGAGCAGGTGGAGCCCATGGAAGTGGCCCAGTACTACACCAACCGCTACCACGAGGCCATGGACCGCCTGGGATGCCTGCGCCCCTCGATTGAGCCTCATGCCACAGGCCATATCATCGAGCAGCAGCAGCTGGTCAGACAGATTCTCGACAACGGCTTCGCCTACGAGTCGAACGGCTCTATCTACTTCGACATCGAGGCTTACAACAAACAGTACAAATACGGCATTCTATCAGGTCGTTCGCTGGAGAACGTGAAAGATGCCAGCCGCGAGCTCGACGGCGTCGGCGAGAAGCACAATCAGGCCGACTTCGCCTTGTGGAAAAAGGCACAGCCTGAGCACATCATGCGCTGGCCCTCGCCATGGAGCGACGGCTTCCCCGGCTGGCACTGCGAATGCACAGCCATGGGTCGCAAATATCTGGGCGAGGAGTTCGACATCCACGGCGGCGGCATGGACCTGGTGTTCCCGCATCATGAGTGCGAGATAGCCCAGGCAGTGGCTTCAACAGGCCACCCCATGGTGAAATACTGGATGCACAACAACATGATTACCATCAACGGGCAGAAGATGGGCAAGTCGCTGGGCAACTTCATCACACTGGAGCAATTCTTCACCGGCCAGCACCCGAAGCTCACCCAGGCCTACTCGCCCATGACCATCCGTTTCTTCATCCTCTCGGCCCACTACCGCGGCACTGTCGACTTCTCAAACGAAGCCCTGCAGGCTGCTGAGAAGGGACTGGAGAAGCTTATGAACGGGCTGAGCGACCTGGAGCGCATCACCGCGTCAGACAAGTGCGACGCTGAGACGGAGCGCATCGTCAAGGCTCTGCGCCAGAAGTGCTACGACGCCATGAACGACGACTTGGCCACGCCGCAGCTCATCAGCCACCTCTTCGAGGCATGCACCGTGGTCAACAAACTCGTCGACCACAAGGCTACCATCTGCCCCGAGTGTCTGCAGGAGCTGCGCCAGGTGATGCACCTCTTCACCGAAGACATACTGGGTCTCTCGGCAGCCCACGGCGCCACCCAGCAGGGCGGTGATGCCCGTGAGGAGGCCTTCGGCAAGGTGGTCGACATGGTGCTTGAGCTGCGCTCCAAGGCCAAGGCGCAGAAAGACTGGGCCACCAGCGACCTCATACGCGACCAGCTGGCTGCTGCCGGCTTCGAGGTGAAAGACACCAAGGACGGTGCCACGTGGCGCCTGAACAAATAGTCGGAGCTACAGAAAAGCAAACGACACACAGAGGAGGGCATACGGCTCACAAAGCAAACATGTGAAGCGCCTATGCCCTCCTCTTTTTTCTTTATTTCCTTGAACCTTCGGATGCTTCTTTTATAAACCACGAATGCGAATTCTCTCATATACCAATTCGCGGTTCAGCCCCATACATCTTTATTCACAATTTCTTCTTGTAGCAGCGACGGCGCTTGTGTTGCTCATGTTCAAGATACTGCCACTGGCTCTGCACCTTGCCGTTGGTCTCCATCTCCACATGCGTCTCGCCCCACTTGAAGCCCAGCTTCTGATAGCGCGGGATGAGGTCGTAGAAGAGCAGTGAGTTGGCGCCCTTGGCCCTGTATTCAGGCAGCACACCGATGAGCAGCAGGTCTACAATATCGGTCTGGTGCATCTTCAGCGCACGCAGCAGATGCCACCAGCCGAAGGGCCACAACCGCCCGTTGCGGCATTTCTGCAGCGCTCTCGAGAGCGACGGCATGGTGATGCCGCAGCCCACCACGGGATGTCCCTCAAGCGAGTGGTCTTCAATGAGCGTCACCAGGTCGAGGTCGAGCACCTTGAAGTACATCTTTATATATTGGTCTATCTGCTTCTGCGACATGGTGCTGTAGCCATAGAGACGGCCGAAGGTGCTGTTGATGACCTCAAACACACGCTGCCCGTACTGCTTGGGGCCGAACACGTCGTCCTTCGTCAGCTTCTTCACCTGCAGGTTGTAGCGCTTCATTATCATCTCGCTGATTTTCATAAACTTCTCGGGCATGCCCTCTTTGGGCACGAAGAGCTTATACTCCACGTAGTCGTTGTCCTTCTCATAGCCCTCCATCTGCTCCATGTGCTTCGGGTAGTAGGCGTAGTTGTAGCTGGTGGCCATCGTGCCCAGCTGGTCGAAGCCGTAGGTCAGCATACCCTCAGGATCCATGTCGGTGAAGCCCAGCGGGCCTATAATCTCTTTCATGCCCTGCTCGCGCCCCCAGTCCTCTACGGCCTTCAGCAGCGCGCGGCTCACGTCAGTGTCGTCCACGAAGTCTATCCATCCGAAGCGCACGGCAGGGCGCTGCCACTGCTCGTTGTAGTGTCGGTTGATGATGGCGGCCACACGGCCTACTACACGACCTGCCTTATAGGCTAAGAAGTATCTCACGTCGCAAAACTCAAAGGCCGCGTTTCTTTCCTTGATGTAGGGGCTCAGTGTTGCCACCTCGTCGCTGTGCAGATTGGGAACATTATAGGGGTCGCCCTTGTAGAGATCGTAGTGAAACTGGATAAACGTCTCCAGCTGGCGACTGTTTTCTACCGGCCTTATTTCTATAGCTGAGGTCATGTTTTCTTTACTTTTCTGTTAATAATTCGACAAAGTTACGCATTATTTACGAAAAAACGGCAAAAACATTCTTTTTTTTCAGCTATTAAACGTAATTTTGTGCTTTACAAACATTCCATGACAGCATGAACCACCAACTTATCGTTGTCCGCGGTGCACGCGAGAACAACCTCAAGAACGTCTCGCTCAGCATCCCCAAACATCAGATTACGGTGTTCACCGGCGTCAGCGGCTCAGGCAAGAGCTCGCTCGTGCTCGACACCATTGCCTCCAAGAGCCGCCGCGAACTGAACGACACTTTCCCCACCTTCGTACAGCAGTATCTGCCTAAGTACGGGCGCCCCCACGTCGATGCCATCGAAAACCTGCCCATCGCCATCGTCATCGACCAGCGCAAGCCGACCCAGAACTCGCGCTCCACCGTGGCCACCTATACCGACGTGGCCGCCCTGCTGCGCCTGCTCTTCTCGCGCGTCGGCCAGCCTTTCGTGGGCTATGCCGAGTCGTTCTCGTTCAACCATCCCGAAGGCAGCTGTCCGCGCTGCTCGGGCCTGGGCGAGATTCGCGAGCTCGACATCCATAAGCTTGTCGATTTCGACAAGAGCCTCAACGACGAAGACACTATCCACTACATCGCCTTCGGCAAAGGCGGCTGGCGCTGGATACGCTATGCCCACAGCGGACTTTTCGACCTCGACAAGAAAATCAAGGACTACACCCCCGAGGAGCTCGACCTCTTCCTCAACAGCCCGCAGATACGTCTGAAGAACCCGCCCTCCAACTGGCCTAAGACGGCCAAGTACGAGGGTCTCATCCCGCGCATGTACCGTTCCATCATCAACAGCGAAGAGGGGCTTCTCCATGCCGCCGTGCTCAACCCGATGCTGCGCATGGGCCGCTGTCCCGACTGCGGCGGCACGCGCCTTAGTCCGCGCGTGCTCTCTTGCAAGATTGAGGGGAAGAACATTGCCGACGTCTCGGCCATGAGCATCACCCGCCTCAACGCATGGATAAAAGGCATCAGTGCCCCCCTGGCCGCCGACCTGAAGACTGCCATCAGCGCCCGTCTCACGGCACTCGAGGAGATTGGGCTGGGCTACCTCAGCCTCGACCGCGGCGTGGGCACGCTGTCAGGCGGCGAGGCACAACGCTGCAAGATTGCCAAATACATCAACTCGTCGCTCTCCGACGTGCTCTACATCCTCGACGAGCCCAGCACGGGTCTCCACGACCACGACATCGAGCTCATGAGGCGCTCCGTGCGACGGCTGTGCGATGCGGGCAACACGGTGCTCCTCGTAGAACACCACCGGCAGATGATCAGCATGGCCGACCACATCGTCGACATGGGCCCCGGTCCAGGGGCCGAAGGCGGGCGCATCGTCTTCCAGGGCTCCTACCAGGAGCTGCTCAGCAGCGCCACTGCCACCGGCCGCATGCTCCAGAGCCACAGCGGCTATAAGCCCGCTACGCGCCGCCCCACCGGCTGGCTTCAGCTGCGCGATGCCACGCTCCACAACCTGCAGCATGTCTCCATCGACCTGCCTCTCGGCGTCTTTGCCGTCGTCTGCGGTGTTGCCGGCTCGGGCAAGAGCTCGCTCATGGCGTCGGTAGAAGCCTTGCCATCAGCTGCGCTCCATGCCTCAGCTGCCTCTCCCGCTGCCCACATCATATATATCTCGCAGAAAAACATCGGCGTCAGCCTGCGCTCTACGCCCGCCACCTACATGGACGTGGCCCCCGACATACGCAAGCGTTTCGCCAAGGCCCACAAAATGAAGGAGCAGTACTTCACGTTCAACGGCCGCGGTGCCTGCCCCGTCTGCGGCGGCAAAGGTGTCATCGTGGCCGAGATGGCCTTTATGGACAACATCGAGACCACCTGCGAGGCCTGCGGCGGACTGCGCTACTCGCCCGAGGCACTGCAGTATAAGCTCGACGGTGCCGACGGCCAGACGCTCAACATCGCGCAGGTGTTCGACCTCTCCGTGGCGCAGGCCTGCCGCTTCTTCAGCCACACCGTCGTCTGCCAGAAGTTGCAGCCCCTCGTCGACGTAGGCCTGGGCTATCTCCACCTCAATCAGGCGCTCAGCACGCTCTCCGGCGGCGAGCTGCAGCGCCTCAAGCTTGCCTCCTATCTGGGCCGTCAGGGCAGCTTCTTCATCATCGACGAGCCCACCGACGGGCTCCATCTCAAGGATGTCCACCACCTCATCGCTCTCTTTGAGCGCATGGTCGACAGCGGCAACACGGTCTACGTCGTAGAGCACAACACCGAGGTCATCCAGTCGGCCGACTATGCCATCGAGCTCGGCCCCGGAGCCGGCGAGCAGGGCGGCCGCATCCTCTTTGCCGGCCCGCCCGCCGACATGCTCCGCAGCCCCCTCTCGGTCACGGCCCAATACCTTGCCCCCGATAACCGGTGAAGCGGTCTTGGTCTTACATGTTCACACATCAGATAATAACAATTAGTTACTCAACTTTTTTTAAAAACATGCTTATGAGAAAATTAACTTTGCTGATTTTGGCCGCCATGATGGGCACAACAGGCATGAAAGCACAGAACGGATATGACGAAACGAAGCAGGAGGTGGCCGTCGGCCTTGGCGTGCTGCCAAACTCGCAGTTCCTGGACATGTTTGAGAAGGTAGGCGGCGCCTTAGCTGGCGCCAAGTTTGAGAATGAAAAGTTCTTCGGCCCCATCAGTGCCGAGTATTTCTACCATGTGAAGCCGTGGCTCGGCCTGGGCGGCATCATTGTCTACGGGCAGAACAAGCAGGACACCTATCTCAACCATGAAATGATTGGCAAGAACAAGAACACCTACATAACGCTTATGCCCGCCGCGAAATTCAACTGGCTGCGCAAGCAGCACTTCGGCATGTACTCCAAGCTGGCCCTCGGTGCCACGTTGCGCAATGAGAAATACGACCGCCTCGACGGCAGAAACAGCAGCGACAGCGAGCTGCACGTAAACTGGCAGATATCGCCCCTCGGCCTCGAGGCCGGCAGTCCCACCGTGCGCGGCTTCGTGGAGCTTGGCTTCGGCGAGCAAGGCATCGCCCTCGCCGGTCTGCGCTACAAGTTCTGAAAGGCGGATGACTTTCATGGACGGACAGCTTTAAATTTTGGCCAAAATCTGATGGATTTTGGCCAAAATTCGTTTCATTCCGGCCATAATTCTGCAGTAACCATCCTTTATTTTTTGTTAAAATTACACTGCTTGTACTTGAGTGTTAAAAGATTATTCGTAACTTTACAAACGACAAAAACTAAATTTGCAAAAAAGGCTACTAAAGAACGACCAGGCACTGCAGAAATATAAATCATGCAAAGCGACAAGAAAGAACAACTGAACGCCTTCTGGCAACACTTTCTTCATGGTACAGACCGGGAGGAGGCGTTCTCCGGCATTTACCGGCTGAGCATCCACGGCATGTTGTCATATGGGCAGAGCCTCGGCTACGACAGAGAAACATGTCAAGATGTCATACACGACATCTTCTATCATCTCTACCAAAACAAGTCGCGCCTTTCCCACGTACGCAACATCAACGTCTATCTTCTTTATTCACTCCGCAACTCGCTCATCAACGTCGGTCACAAGCAGTCGAGGCTTCGGCACGAGCCACCTCAGGAGATGCCGTTCATTACAACCGTCACCATTCTTGACGAGATTATCTCGCACGAAGACCAAGAACACCTGAAAGAGCGCGTGAGACATCTTCTCGAAGCGCTCACACCAAGGCAGCGCGAGGCCGTCTACTTGCGCTACATGCACAACATGAGCTATAAAGAGATAAGCCAGCTGTTGCAGATGGACCAGATATCAGCAAGAAAACTGGTCTATCGCGCGATAAACAGCATGCGCAAGAAGTCGGCAGACACCAATATGCCCATGATAATGTTCCTGCTACTTGGTTTCTCCCGCTGAAGAGGGTGACAGGTTGCCCTACGCCGCCCGGCGGTCCGGTTCGTTTTTCGCCCTATATCACAAACTCGCTATTTGAGGCCCGCTCTGAAAAGATGTGTGTACTCAAAATCAGTGCACCAATCCTTGATTGCTTGCTTGAACAGAAAAAATAGGGGCGGGAGTGATGTCCCGCCCCTAAATCATGGTCTATTCGCTTGATGATGGTTCGCAAAAGGCTTACTTCACAACGACCTTCTTGCCGCCGTTGATGTAAAGCCCCTTGCGGTTGCCATCAACACGCTTGCCTTCCAGGTTGTACACTGCACCGCTCAAGCGCTCGGCAGACAGGCTGCTGATGCCGGTAGAGAGGTCTGCTTCGAGCACGAAGTCCTGCTCTGCGTCGGCATTGTTGGGAGCCACTTCGGCGGTAGCTTCCTTGTAGCCTTCGGCCGTCACGGTGATGGTGTACTCGAGCGAGGCCTGCTTCACGTCGAGCGTGTAAGCGCCGGTCTCGTCGGTCGTGGCCTCGTAGATGACGTCGCCGCTCTTGGCCACGACGGCAGCACCTGCGACGGGCTGTCCGTTCTGGTCAGTCACGGTGCCGCTCACGGTCACGCCGCCAGCCACGCTGAACGTGGCCACAGGCACACTGTGATACGAGCTTGCGCTGCTGCTCAGGTTTGCCCACATCGACTCGCGCTGGTCTGCACCGTCTTTATACTGCACCCAGGCGGTAGTGTAGTTCTTGTCCTGGCTGAAGTAGGTGTAGCCTACAAAGTTGTCGGCAAACTTGTCGACCATCAGGCGCACGCTGTTCGTGCCGTCGAAGACGATGGGATTGTCAGTAAAGTCGAACGTGATGTCCCACACGATGGGCGACGTCGAACTGGCTCCCGTCAGGTCGAGCGGCAGCTGCTCGTCGGCCTTCACTTGCAGCAGTTCCTCACGGCCAGCACCAGGCACGAAGGCATCAGCATCGTAGTTAATGCTGCCCACCCATGCGCTCAGGGTTGCGGTAAACGTCTTGGGGCTCTCGCTCTGTGCGGTCAGCTTAATGCTAGTAATCTGGTTTCCAGGCAGCACGCCGAAGGCAGTGAGCATTTCGGGTGTGTAGACGATGTCGGCCACCGAGTTGTTGTAATACAGGTTAATGGGTGAATAGTAATTGCGGTCGGCAGTGGCTTCGCCAATCTGCATATCGCCACCCACCAGCTCCTCGCCGATGACGATTTCAACCTCGTCGGAGGTGGTTACGTTCTCGCCCTCAACAAACTCCACGTAGGCAGCAAACGTGCCCTCTGCATGTGGGGTGAAGCTAAACTGGAAGTCTTTCGTCTCACCGGTCTTCAGCTCTACGGCCTCAGCCTCGCTCACGGCCTCACCGGCCACATAGAGCTTGGCGGTGTAAGCACCGGCAGCGATGTCGTCAGCAGTATAGTTGCTGGCCTTCACAGTAGCGTTGACGGGGAAGTTGACCATGCCCGTCTGGGCAATCTCAAACTTATCGATGAAGACGCCGCGTGCGGGCACCAGCTGCAGGTTAACCACCTGGCTCTCCAACTTCACGCTCACGGTCTGGTTCACGGGGAAGTAGCCCTCTGCATCGGTCGAGAGCTGATAGCTCAGCCCATCCTGCAAGATGGCGAACTCGTAGTTACCCTCAGCATTGGTTTTGCCGCTGTAGATGACCTCGCCACTCGTGGCGGTCACGTTCACGTCAGCCAGGGCAGCCCCCGTCGACTTGTCAGTCACCTTGCCGCTCACGGTCTTGGGCTCGGCCTCAATGCCCAGCAGCACCACGGGCTTAAGGTCTGATGCGGAGTAAGTGCCATCGAGATTGTTGTCGTTGTTGTTGTAGAGTGCCTGTGTCTTGCCGTTGGTGGACGACGAAGCCCAACCCACGACACTCGAACCGAGGTAGGTCGTGCCGTCGAACTGCGTGGCAATGACCAGATTTCCGCCCTGATAGGTGTATTGTGCAGGCAGGTCTATGGTAAGAATCTGAGCGAAGTTGCTCGACGAGCCGTCCTTCAGCAGCGTCACCGTGCCGTCGAAGACAGGCGTGCCCTCAACGATGCCCGAACCATCAGAGGTAGAGGCAAACTCGTCGGCCTCCTGCTCGGCAATCCACACCTTGGCGGGGTAGTCCTGGTCGCGCGAGGTGTTGTAGCCCATAAAGGCAATCTTCGAAATCTTTGCTCCGGCGGTGATACCCTCGGCAGCCAGCTCCTCAGCGGTGTAGATATTCTCAGCCTTGGTCTTGTTGTAGTAGCCGTGCAGCGGAGAGGTTGCCGTCACCTTGTCGCCTTCGCCTATCTGCTTCTGGGCAGCAAAGACTTCTTCCTCGATGGTCACGCTCACGGGAGTGCTGGCCACCTTCTCGCCGTCGGCAAATGCCAG
Source organism: Prevotella sp. (assembly GCA_017934525.1). Taxonomy (GTDB): domain Bacteria; phylum Bacteroidota; class Bacteroidia; order Bacteroidales; family Bacteroidaceae; genus Prevotella. The sequence goes on along the minus strand of JAGBJJ010000001.1, from coordinate 19,535 downwards.
CTCAATGCGAGCCTCAAACGTGCCGGCAGTGTGCGGAGTGAAGGCAAACGAGAAGTTGACGTCGGAACCTGTGGTGAGAGTCACGGGCTCGACCTCCTTCACGACTTGGTCGTCAAAGTAGAGTTTAGCGGTGTAGGAGCCGGCCTCCTCGGTGGCGATAAGGTTGCGCACGGTGGCAAAGGCGTTGAACAATTTATTCACCGAACCGACCTCGGGCACATTAGCGTTGAGCACTATGTCATGCTTCACCTCAACGGGTTTACCACCGATGACGTTGTCCAGGTAGACTTCGCTCTCGTAGGTAATCTCAAAGGCGATGTACCACTCGCCGGCAGGAATATTTTGCAGCGTGTAGGTAGCTTCGTTGGTGGTGAGCTTGTCGGCATCGCGCTCGGCATCGTCGGCCAGACGGCGCAGCCGGGTCCACTCGCTGCGGTCGGCCGAGTAGAAGATGGTCAGGTTGGCGTCGTTGTAGCTCGAGGCCTTCTGGGCGTCAAACTGCAGCACGTCGCCCTCCTCGAACTTCAGTTTCGGCAGGATAAGCTTGAAGGGGCCAGGCGTACTGCTGCTCGTGGCATAGCCGCGGGCCTTCTCGTTGGTGATACTGTACGTGGTGTATGGAGCTGTCCAGCCATAGGTGTAGTAGCCCGAACCGCTGCTCTCGAGCATGATGCCCTCGAGGCTGGCTGCCGAGAAGTCAACGAAGAAGTCGTCGGCACCGATGACGGTACCAGAGAGGTTCAGCGTCTTGTAGCCAGCGTTGGTGTGGATGACGAAAGCCCCCTCTTTGTGGCCCGGCGTGGTGGCGTCGAGCGTGATGGTGATGGTGTCGTTGGTCAGCGGAGCAATGGTCTTCGGGGCCAGCGTGGTGCTGAAGCCCTCGGGCACGTCAATGCTCTCAACAACCAGTGGTGCACCGCCCAGACTGCGGATGATGACCTCCTTGCTGACGGGCTTCTGTGTGGCACCGAAGCTCAGCGTGGCATAGTCTTCCAGGGCTGAGTAGCCTTGGCGCATGTCGAACTTAGGCTCATAGGGAATCACGGTGATGGTACGCGTCGAGGCGTATGAGCCCGACACGTTCTCGTAGACGCGGAACGAGATGCCGCTCGTAGCGGCTGTCGGGTTATCGTCGACACTGAGCGTAGCCGTCAGCGTGATGTTCTGTGCCAGGGTCTCGCCTACTGCCAGGTCTGCAGGAATGTTGGCCGTTGCTATCAGCGTGTGGTCTTCCTGAGCAGAGCCGCCAGGCACGTTCTTGCGCAACTCGAGGTTATAGCCCTCAGTGGCGGTAGTCAGGTCGAGGTCGCCGGTGTTCTTCACCTGTACTTCGAAGCTCACCTCGAAAGTATTGTCTTCGTTGGCTGCAACGGTAGTGTTCACGGTAGGGCTAACCACAGTAAGGCCCAGGCCGGGCTGTGGGGTCAGGTCGACGCCCTCAGCGGTGAAGTTGTCAATCCAGCCCTGCTGCAGACGGATACCGATGCGCGTGCCGGCCGGCTGAGCAGGCAGGGTGTAGGTCACCCAGTCTTCCTCCAGGTCGGTGAAAGCGTTGTTGGTCTGAGTGATGGGGAACACCTGGTCGCCGCGCACCAGTTTGTCGCCATTCTTCGTCACCTTGAAGAAGCCGATACTTCCCGTGGCGTTGAAGCGCTTGGCCTGAATGGTGACCACGCCCTCAATGGGCGGCGACACGAGCAGGTCGTAGAACGACTCGTAGTCGCCATAGTAGTCCTGATAGTACTGGCTGCCAGCATAGATGGCACCAGTGCCGTCGACACCTGCCTCGGCCTGCCACTCATAGGGGCAGTAGCGCAGGTCGCCATTGTAGTTGTACTCCACACCATCAACGATGTGCCCCCATCCGGCGGCCACCTTCCAGTCGCGGTTGGATGTGCCTGTTTGAGCCGAGTTCGTCTCTATCTGGGTATTGAAGTCGACGGTATAGCCCTGGGCTACAGCCGACGAAGCTCCAAGCAGGATAGCGGCGAAGAGGAACAGAACCTGTGAGATTGTTCTTTTCATACGCTAAATTAAATTATTAAGTTAGACCTATTAATAAAAAAGAATTGTCTTTTTATCATTTTACAAAAATCTTCTTCACCTTTCCGTCGGTCTGACGCACGATGCTGATGCCTTTCTGACCGGCAGATACTTTCTGGCCGCTGAGATTGTAGCGCCCCGACGAGGTGAAACGCGACTGACTGACGGCAGCAGCCTCAATGCCAACACTCTGGGCATCGGGGCCGTTGAGCTTGATGACGATTTGCTCGTTATACTCGTCGGCGGCGTTCTTCACCACGTCAGCAGGAATGATGAGGTAGTACACCTGGTCTGCGTCGGCAGTCATGGTGTCTACATAGCCATCGTAGTCTTCTCCCCACACGTAGAGCTTGTTGCCTGCCACGCCAGCCTTCCAGCCGTCGAGGGGCTCAATAACCGTACTGCTCCAAGTATAGTCCTTGCGTATGAACACGCGCGGCTCGCCGTTGGCCAGCGTCAGTTCGTCGGCAAAGGTCAGCTCATAGCTCATTTCACTATGCGCGTTCAGCGTATCACCGTCAGCAGGCAGGGTGGCTGTGGGCAGCAGGGTGCCCTTGTCGCTCTCCACAATCTTCATATAGCCATCGTAGCCCTCCTTACGGTAGGAGTCACTGGCGCCCTTGGGCACAGTGAGCGTGGTGCTGCTGGCAGAGAAATTGTAGAACGGCATATCGTAGTCGTCGTAGTAGTCCATGATGGCAGGGGCGACAGAGCCTTTGGCCTCGATGTCACGCAGGTTCGTACATCCGGTGAGGGCGTGGTTGTAAATTTCCTTTACACTTGAGGGAATGGTCAGGCTAGTCAGCGTGGCGATGCCATAAAGCTCGGCATCGTTGATGTATGGCACGTTCTCGGGCAGGGTGAGCGTAGTGAATTTGGTTTCGGCGAAGGCCTGTTCGTCGACGAACACCAGCGTGGAAGGGAAGTTGATGCTCGACAGCTGTGAGTTTTCGAAGGCACCGAAGCCGATGGCCACCAGGCCTTCGGGCAGGGTGATGCTCTGCAGGTCGGCATCCCAGAAGGCGCCGCCGTTGATACCCAGCACGCCCTGCGGCACGTTGAGCGTGGTAAGGCCTTTCAGCGGAGCGAGGTAGAGAATGGTCTTCTCCGTGTTATAGACGATGCCACCCTCGCTGACGAAGTGCTGGTTGGCAGGATCCACGGTGATGGTCTCAACAGCGGTGCCACCGATGACGCTCTCGCCGAGGGTCTTCAGGTCGCGGGGAATGTTGATGCTCTTCAGCCCCTCGTTGTTGAGGAAAGCCTCAGAACCCAGATATTGCACCGTGGCAGGCAGCTCTACGCTGGTGAGGGTGGTGTTTTTCTGGTAGGCATAGGTGCCTTGCACGAAAGCACCGTCGCCAATGTAGCGCAGGCCCTCGCCTGCGAAGGTGAGCGTCTCGAGCTTCGGGCTGTAGAGGAAGGCACTCTTTGCAATGGAGTCTACCGAGGCCGGAATGGCCAGATGCTCGATGCCATTGGCATAGAAGGCGGCCTCGCCGATGTACTTCAGGCCTTCAGAGAGGTTGAGCGTCTTCAAGTGAAAGCGTGACGACGAGCCGAAGAAAGCATGTTCGCCTATGCCAACCACAGTAGAAGGGATAGTCACGCTGACAGGGCCCTCGCTATAGGAGGCAGTGAACGAATATCTGCCGATGGTGGTCACAGTATAGGTTTTTCCGCTGTACTCCACGGTTTCGGGAATGACTACATTTGCCAAGACGGCGTCAGCAAAACCTGTCACCTCAACGGTATTTTCGCCCGTAACGGTGAACTTATAGTCGCCGCTTGTAAAGTTCTGAGCCTGTGCTCCAAGACTCAACAACATAAAAAGGAAAAGGTAAAAAATTTTTTTCATACACGCAATCTGTTTTCGTTAATACTAATATTGTCAATGCTGTTCTTATAATTACATTGCAAAAATAACGAAAATTTTTCAAATTGCAAAAAAAATCCTAAAAATATTGCGAATTTTTAAAGGAAATAATAACGGGACCGACAGCGCACGGGGGGCCGCATTCCTTGACCTGCATGCTGAGCTGCGGCTCGTGCTATCAATCCTTCAGCCAGACAGCAGCCTTGGCCATGCCGGGCGAACAAGAAGTTGTGCCTGACTGCACAGGCAATCAGGCACAACAATAAGTATGGTTACGTTCGTTTTTTTTACACATGATTTATCACGTGCAGACCTTACCTCACCATCAGCTTCTGCGTGGCGGTATGTCCGTTCTGGCTCAACGTGACCACATAGACGCCTGCCGGCAGACCGATGGTGGTGTCGCTGCTGATGGTAGAGCTATAAGAGGTCTTGCCCGAGAGCGAAGCGATGGTTACTTCTGTGTCGGTATGCGTCGTAATGCTGATGGCACGATAGCCGCCTTCCGCGGTAGCCAGCGTAGTGCGTACACCGTCGATGGCATCTGCAAGAGCAAACTTCACTGCCACATCGGTGATGCGTGTCACCGTGAATTTACCGTCGGCGGCATCCTGACCATTGGCCTTCATGGAAGCCACAGCATAGCCCGTGGCCGGGGTGGCCACGATGGTCAGCTCAGTGCCCTTCTTTACGGTTGTGCCACTCTCCACTGTGTTCAGCTCTTCGTCGAAAAGGCTCACCTCGCCATTTTCCGTGGGCAGGATAAATACATAGGAACGGTCGCAGCCTGTGCCATCGCCACGTTCGGTGAAGTTGGCCAGCCAGCCCTTGTCGCTCAGCAGCAGTGTTTCGGCATGTGCCACATCGTTGCTCTTAGCATCGGTACCTGCAATCCAGAGCTTGGCGCCCGTGAGCTGTTCCTCAATCTCCTCGCCCGGACTCTTGTAGGTGGGCAGCAGGTTGAAGAAGTCGTTCACCACGCAGGCATCCCACTGGTTGTCGCGTATCTCGATGTAGTAGATGCTGTCGCACTGCGACAGGTCAACGGCCTGCTGCAGCTTGTTGGCCTTGGCATTCAGGCGCTTCAACAGCGTGTTCTGCGCCAGGTCGAGTTGGGTCAGCTCGTTGTTAGATATTGAGAGTTGTTCGAGAAGACGGTTATTCGAGAGGTCGATTTCAGCAAGCTCGTTGTTATCGAGAGCCAAGTCGTTCATATAGAGGTTCTGTGAGAGGTCTATCTTGGTAAGGTTGTTGCCCTGTGCCTTCAGAGCCATCAGGTAGGCGTTCTTTGTCACATCCAGCTCGTCGATCATGTTGTTCTTCACGTCGGCATACATCAGACGCGGACAATTCGTGAGGTCCAGCTTGTCAATCCACGTGCCATAGGCGCGCAGCTCCACCAGGTTCTCACACTTCGAGAGATCGAGCACCTCTAAGTCTTCGTTCATCGACACGTCGAGGTAAGTCAGGTTATGCTGGCTGGTGACGTCGATGTCGGTCAGATAGTTCCAGTAGACATCAAGCCAATAGAGGTCATTGTTGTGCGTGAGGTCAATTGCGGTGATGGCGTTGTTGTAGCCATAGTCGTAGGGCATGCTCGACACGTCGACCCACGTTACATCTCCGTAGATGGTGACGGTGTCCGACTCGGCCTGGTGGTTGAACTCCGTCCAGATGCTGTTGCTCAGCGAGCCCTTCTCCAGGTCGCCATCGCCCCAGTCAATGGCCACTTTAGTACCGGCCACGTCGGCACCCAGCACGAAGTCGAGCGTGTTGCCGGCTTTCACAGCCAACTTGATGTACTTGTCCATGTTCACGCCCTGCGGGTTGGTCTGTTCGTCGCCGCCCAGAGAGCCGGTGCCGTCGTTGCGCACGCCGCCCTCGCCAAAGACAGCCTCGACGGTGGCGTCGGTCAGGGTATAGAAGAGCGAGTCGGCCACGAACTGGTCGTTCACCTTCACGCCAAGGAATCCGTAGTTTTCCGGCGCGTCATCGTTCACGTGGAAGCGCACCACGTTGACAAAGCCCGGAACGACCTTGTTGTCGTCGGCAATCTCATAGTTTTTGCTATAAGAGTCCTTATCGATGCTCCACACAAAGTCACGGCGGTAGACCTCGAAGGTGCCACTCTCGGCGGCCTGCGGGGATAGCGTGACCTCATCCATGGGGGCAGAACCATCGCCCACGACGTCGAGCACCCACTTGTTATTGGGATCATCAAGCATGAGGTACTTGTCGGGATTGGCCGTCTCGGCCCCAGTGCAGCCCTCTAAGTACATGCGGCCCGTGCGGTCGGGCACCTGCATGGTCTGGAACATGAAGTTCAACGTCTGTGCCGAAAACTTCTTACAGTTGCGCAAATCCAGGTTGCGCAGCTGGAAGTAGTTGGCCGTAAAGTCAAGATACTCCAGCTCGGTGCCGCTGGCCGACAGGGTCTGCAGCCAGCGCAGAGAGCTTACGTCGAGTTTCTTGATAGGCAGGTTGTCGACGTAGAGGTACTTCAGCTTCTCTAAATGGGCCACGTCGACCTGTGTGATGCCCGTGTTGCTGACGTTGAGCGAATACAGCTCAGGGTTGTTGCTCACGTTCAGCTTAGTGATGTTCGTGTTGCCGTTGATGGCCAACTCAGTCAACGCGGAGTTGGCGGCAATGTTCAGCGACGAGAGATTGTTGTTCGACACGCTCAGGTTCTCCAGCGTGGCCAGACCGCTCACGTCGAGGTCGGAAATATGGTTGCCAGACAGCGTGATGCTGCGCAGGCTGGGATAGTGTGCAGGGTCGAAGGTGATATCCCACAGCGAATTGTTCGACAGGTTGATGCTGGCCAGCTTGGGAAACAAGTATTCATCGTAAAAATGGACTATGTCGCAGTTGTACATGGTGATGCCAACCAAGTCGGGGTTTTGGTCGGCAAAGGCCACGGTGGTCAGCTCGGGGTTATCGTAGAGTTCCAGATACTGCAGCTTCGAGAAGTTGCGCAGGTTGAGCATGCCGATGTGGTTGCCCGAGAGGTTCAGCATCGTCAGATTGTAGGCGTCGCCCAGGTCGGTAGTGTAGTAGGTAAGTTCATTCTTCTGCAAATAGAGGCGCTCCATATTTCCCTGCCCCTCTAATTTCACACTGGTAATTTTCTGTTCAGAGCATGTCAGCTCTTTCAGACTGCAATAGATTTTGATGGTAGAGCCCTTAACCGAGTGCGTTTTGCGCAGCAGGTAAGGCATGTCGTTGGGGTCTACCTCGTAGCTCACCAGCTCGCCGTCGCCCCAGTCCACCTGCATAGTGCCGGCCGTGAAAGGCACGGGGTTGAAACTCAACTCTTCGCCATACTCCTTGTCGGTTGTCAACGTAATGACGCTGTCGGCCATGGCCGAGAGTACTCCCCACAGCACCAGTGTTAACGTGATGAATGTTTTTTTCATATTAAATGTTTTATAAAAAAAATAAAAGTTTTCGCATGCAAAGATAAGTAATATTTTGTTACACGACAAATTTTTTTACAATTATTTGTTTGTATCGAATTATCGCCGCAGGACTTTGCGCACGCTGCCGTCGGCTTGTCGCACGATGACCACACCACGACTAGGTTGCTGCAGACGCTGACCGCCCAAACTGTAAATAGATGCCGAAGCTTCAGCCCTGACGGCAGGTTGCATCACGGATTCGGTCTGCAAGTCGTAGTCAACGTAAAGGCCCACCACCTCAGAGGGGCTGCCCTGCCATACGATGGGGCCCAGCGACGTACCTTTGGCATTGACGGGGTCCAGTTCAATGAGCTCTCCATTGACCACATTGTTGGTGCGAGCCCAGAACAGGCGGCCTGTGCGGTGGTCAAAAGTCATGGACTGCAGGTAGCGAGCCTCGCCCATGCCTGTTGCACCGATGAGCGTCGGTGTGGCGTCGGAGTCACTAAGAGTGTAGAGCAGACCATCCTGGCTGATGGCATAGAGCCTGCCTTCGCTACTGCTCGCCAGCGCGTGTAAATTCAAGCCAGTGGCACCAACGACGGTGAGCTGTCCCGTAGTGAGTTGTACTGTGGCTAACGAGCTCTTGCCTTCGTCGTTCACCACGAGGGCGTACATATGTCCGTGGGCATGGTCGTATGCCATGTCCTGCACAAACTCGTCAATAGCTGCCGACGACACAAGAGTCCAGTTCTGCGGGTCGAGCACAACGAAGAGACGCGGCTCGCTCCACCAAGTGGCAGTGTAGCCATAGAACTTCTTGTCTGCATACTCACCAGCAATGATGAGCGCATCGCCGGGCGTCAACTCACGCTTGAAAGAAGCCTCCTCGGGCACGTTGCTCTCAATGGTGATGGGGCCGGCATTGCCATAGGCATCCCAACGCATGCCCTGCAAAGTGACGTTGGGCTGGTTCGACAGCGTGAGCTTGGCGGCATTGTTTGACTCCTCGCTGTCGCCTGGAAGCAACGTTGCGGCACGCAACTCAAACAATCCTTGCTCTAAAGAGAGCGTGCCCAGCTCCAGCTCGGCCGTTTCACCCTTGTTGAGCATGCCAGTAAAGGTAGCACTGAGATGGCGCGCATTGTCAAGTTCTGAGGCCAGGTTGACGACCGTGCACTCCACAGGAATCTCCGTGAGCGGTTTCTCGCCGAAGTTCTGCAACCTGACAGTGACCGTGCCCTCACTTACCTGAGCCACCTGCTTCACCGGACTGACGAAAGCCACCACACCGGCATCGACGTCGACCGACCGGTTCAACGTGTCGCTATAGGCAGGCAGCGACACGCCTCGCTGGTAGACAGCCGTCACCTTGTACAGATACTTGTCTGAGGGCAGCTGTGTCCATGCTGCATCGGTATAACTGGTTTCCGCAGTTGACGACGCCGTGAGCCGAGTCCATTCTCCATCGTCCTTGGCACGACGATATACATTGTATTCGCAGGCTGAGGCGTCGCTGGCGCTGACGCCAGCCTCGGTAGCCGGTATGCCCACACGGGCTGCAATATTCAGAGCAAAGAGACTGTTGTAGGTATAGGCCACATAGCTCCACTTCACATTGTTCTTGCCGTCAATGGGCGACTCCCACGAGCCATTCACGCCAAAGACATCCTGATCCTGAGCGCCGAAGGCATGAACGCCTACCATATAATCCTCGCCCTGACGTATCTCGACAGGCTCGGAGAAGGTGATGTCGACCCAGCCGCCCTCACTGCTGATGGCATCGAGTGGAATGGGCTGCTCCAGAATAGGCTCGTGGTCGGCTCGCGTGCCACGCCACACGGTGGCAGTGAACTGCCCCTTGCTGGCCTGCATATAGACACGCATGCCGAGGAAGCTCTGTCCCACCATGGCTGAGTCTTGAGTGTCCTGCGCCGTCCAGGCATGAGCCACGTAGTAGTCCTGGTCGCTGTAATACTCTGTGAGCATGTAATCGTGCAACAGACTCTCACCCCAGCGGGTAAGTTGCGAACGCCCCGTACGCGCTGTGGGCTGCTGCCAGCTGACAATGGCCGACGAGCCGTCGGCTGTCGGCTTGGCGTCAACGCCGAACGGCGGCGTCAGGCTGCGCTCCAGCTTCACATCGGGCAGTTGCTGGTCGGCATCAGACGTGTGGAGAGCAATGCGACTTATGTCGTAGTTGGGACGGTTCACAGTGAGTGCATAGTCCTGGTTGGCAAAGAGGCGTAGAGCAAAGGTGCCGTCGGCCTGTGTCGTGGCCTGGGCCGTGCTGTAGCCACTGGTGCTGACCACGGCATCCTGCAGTGGCAAGCCCGTGTCGGCAGTCCTGACTACACCCGAGACCACGAGCTGTGGCAGGGCCGTTAGCTGGAAATGGTGCTGCAGGCTGCCCTGTGTGGGCACGCTGACCTGCTCGGTCTTTGTTTCATATCCCGTTGCGCTGAGGCGGAAAGTCTGCAGACCCGATTTCACGTTGTCAATAAGATAGCATCCGTTGGCATCCGTGACAGCATAGAGGTTGAGTCCGTCAATCTCCACACGTACGCCGGCAATAGGCTGTAAGGTAGCAGCGTCTGTCACCGTTCCGCTCAAGTTAGCCACGCCCTCGCTTTCCAAGACGAAGCGCGTGTAGGGCACGGCGGCAGAAACGCTGCCCGTTGCCCCGGCAAGTGCTGTCAGCTCATCGGTATCGTTCATACGCGAACGGTTGGCATGGGCAGTATTGTCAAGCACATAGAAGCGGTCGAAATAGGCACCTGCGTTATAATCCGGAGCCACCACCGTGACAACCAGGTTGCCACCTTTGTAGCTAAAGGGCGCAACAAGTTTGATGTCGATGTCGTTGTCGCCGTAAGGCAAGGCTACCGCGCCATCGAACACCAGCTGCTGACCGTCAACAGGCACCCACCCTGCTGCAAGGTCGCTCTGACTGGTTTCACCCATATAAATCTTCAGCGGACGAGCTGTGAAGCTGCTGCTTGTGCCAAAGCTGCTCTTATATATAATATGATGTATCTGTCCGGTAGCGAACAGCATCTCCTCCGGATAATAGAGCGTCTGGCTGACGCCGCTACGTTCGCCCCACATATTGACGGGCAGGCGCGGATTGCCTACGAAATTGGTAGCGTCGGCCCCGACACTTATTTCTGTAAATGTGTTGGTAAAGCTCACCACGCTGTTCGACTTGGCAGCCTCGCTCTTGCCAATGGCATTGTGGGCCTCAACAATATAGTAGGCCGTCAGCCCGTCGGCCAGCTGCTCATCGTAGGTTGTGGCGGTCAGGCCAGTGGTAAGCACGGTGGCAGTTCCGTCTACCACACGACTGACGTCATAGACCAGCGTGGCAGGGTTCAGCCAGCCGCCATGTACGCCTGCTGCGGGCGCCGTCCACGAAAGGTGTACCAGTCCGTGGTCGATGGTGGCCTGCAGATTGCTCACGGTGGCAGGCGCATCCTCACCCACGTAGAGGGTGGTCTGTCGCGACAGTGACTCGCCTTCGTCATTGCGCACGCTTACGGCGTAGGCATGCAGACCTGCCGTCGGATTGTTGTCGGTATAGGTGACCGTTCCTGAAGGAAGGGTGGCGATGTGCACCCCGTCGCGGCTGACAAGAACCTCGTAGCTGCTGAGGGCGTCGCCATTGCCGTCGGTTGTGGGGTTGGTCCAGTTTAATGTGGCAGACAGCTGGCCGTCAGCTCCAGGTGTGGCCGTCAAGCCGCTCACTCGCTGCGGCCCACGTAGGTTGGCCACCTGCACATCGTCTATGCCAAGAGCATAAGACCTGACGCCCTGATGCCGTATGGCAATGTAGATTTGCTTGCCCGCATAGGCCGAGAGCGAGCGCTCCAAAGCGCTGAACTGAATATTGTCTTCGTATCCATTGTCTGCCGTTCCACTGAACAGCACGTCGGTAAAGTCGGCAACGGCGGTGCCCGTAGTCGACACACGCACTTCAATATTTTCGCGTGTTTCCAAATCCTCAGCACAATAGTAGAGCGTGAGCCGGTGTACATTGTTGCTGATGTAGAGCTGTGGGGTGATGAGCCAGTTGTCCTGAGCCTCATAGTAGGTAAAAGGCCACGACTCGGGGTCGAGTGTAAAGCTCACCGCCACCGCCTCTCCCGAGTGTCGGTCCAGATTAGTAGTACCACGCAGCCATGCATGGCTGTCGCCATCGTTGTCGATCACGCTCCATCCTTGAGGTGGAAATTGATGGTTCTCGAAACTTTCGTTCAGGAGGTAGCTCTGCGCTCCTGCCTGCAACATCCATCCGCCTAAAAAGGTCATTAGGGCTGCCGTTCTTTTCATCTTCATACAAAACACATGGTTATTTTTTCATTTTCAATTTGCAAAAATAAGAAAAAAAAAGCAAACTGCAAAGTTTTTCTAATTTTATTTGCGGTTTTCGATTTAATTTGTTAATTTTGCCATTTGAAAAATAAACATATAAACTAATAAATATACACCTATGACAATGAAGAACAGTTTAATTGGAAAGCAATTTCTTATAGGAGCGATGGCTTTGTTTGCTGCTGTTCCTATGCTGAAGGCCGAAACAGGCGATGTGCTGTTCTCGGAGACCTTCGACACACAAGCAGGCTTCGACCGTTTCACCGTGCTCGACCTGAATGGCGACGGCACCACCTGGATTTGGGCTCCATCAAAGGGGGGCTGGTCTGAAAACTATTTCTGGGCCGAATACCTGTATAGCTCTCGCGACCAGGGCAACGACTGGCTTATCACTCCTGAGCTGCAGTTGCAGAAGGACAAGGTCTACAGTTTCCGCTTCCGCTCGAAACCGGCCGGCAGCAACTACTACACCGAGGTGATGTCAGTGGCGTGGGGGCAAGGTGACGACCCCAGGCAGTATGCCCTGCTCGAAGAAGAAATGCTGGTGCCTTCGGGTGACTGGAAAGACTATGAATATCGTGTGGCCGTAAGTGAAGACGGCCCTTACCGCTTTGCCTTTCAGGCTCTTAGTCCTGCCGACCAGTATGCCATCTACATTGACGACGTGATGGTGCAGGAACTGGCTTCGAGCAACACGCCGGCCGCTGCCACAGGGCTTTCAGCCACACCCGGCAATCAGGGTTTACTGCAGGCCACACTGACCTTCACGCTTCCTTCAAAGCTGGTGTCGGGCGAGGTGCTGACTGATATCAACAAGGTAGAGATACTGCGCGACGACGTGCTCATTGCCACACTTACAGAAGGACTGGCGCCCGGAGCCGAGATGCGCTATGAAGACAGCACACCAAAGAACGGACAGCACACATACAGCGTGGTGGTATTCAACGACCACGGTGCCGGTCTGCCTGCCACGACCGAGGTCTACGTGGGCGTTGACCGCCCGTCAGAGGTAACCAACGTCACGCTGCTCGACCACATTGACCACTACACACTTTCATGGACACCTCCCACACGCGGTGCCGAGGGACATTACTTCTCTACAGAGGGGCTGGTCTACGACATCTATGTGCCTTCCGACAGCTATATGCCCGACGTGCCCGTTGTCAAAGGACTCACCACCACGTCTTTTGACACCGAGGCCATCAGCGGCGAACAGACGCTGACGCGCTTCCGCGTAAAGGCTCGCAATGTGGCCGGCGAAAGCGACTTCCAGAACTCAAACGTCATCTGCGTAGGCACACCTTACGAACTGCCCGTCACCGAGAGCTTTGCCAACGGCGAGGTGAACCCCGACCACTACTGGTGGCTTGACGCACGCGAGGGCCAATACTGGCACATCAACAAGTCAGGTTCGAGCGACGGCGACGGTGCCTGCATGGTGTGGACGCCCTGGGACAACTATGACGAGGCGTGGCTGAACAGCGGCAAGCTGAACCTGAAAGGCACCGTGAACCCCAAACTGAGCTTCGACTACAACGTGGCACCCAACTCGGGCACTAAAATCCAGGTGGAGGCCATCAACAACCTGCAGCAAACCACCATCATCGGCTATGTTGACGGCCACACCAGCAACCAGAATGGTTGGGCACAGGCCGAATTCAGCCTGACGCCGGTGAAGGACGAAGCCTACGTCATGGTGAAGCTGCACGGCATTGCCGACGACGAAGAACTGGTGGCGATAGATAACATCAAGATTCTGGACTACGTGGAACACAATCTGGCCGCCTCGCTGAAGGCACCGACAAGTGCAGTGGCCGGCAAACTGACCGACGTGAGCGTAGGCGTGCATAACTATGGCGAAAACGCCGAAGAGGGATTCCACGTGCTGCTCTATGCCGACGGCAAGGTCGTGGCCGACTCTGTCTATACCGCAACACTGCCTTCGGTGAGCGACGACGTGATTACTATGCAGTTTACACCAAGCCGCAGAAACTCTGAGGTGGAGGTCTTTGCCGAAGTGGTGCTGCAGGGCGACCAGCAGGAAAACGACAACCGCACGAAGACGGAGCTCATCAGCATCATGGAGATTGATGTGAAGACCGTGACAGACCTGGCTGCTTCTGAGACAGCCGACGGCGTGACGCTGACATGGACTGCGCCTGAGCTGAAAGCAGAAACCATCACAGACAATTTTGAGGACTATCCGCTTTGGGCCAACGAGCACATTGGCGACTGGCGCTTGGTCGACCTCGACGACGCCTGGTCGCTGGGATTCAACAATTATACGTTCCCCGAAATGGAAGAGGCATACGCCTACATCGTATTCAATCCTGCCGAAATGGCCATCTCCGAAGATGCCGACGAGAACACCGCTCCTGCTTCAGAGCTGACCTATCTGAAACCTCACTCCGGCAAACAGTATCTGGCAGCCTTTGCCCCGAAAGACGACATGGGGGTTGACCGGGCCGACGACTGGCTCATATCGCCACGTCTGAACGGCGACGCGCAGACCATTAGGTTCTGGGCCAAGTCGCTGGCCAACAATGGATGGGAACACTACGAGGTGCTTTATTCTTCGACTGACACACAGGTGGGCAGTTTCCGCGTGGCCAAGGCCGAGAGCCGCATTGAAACGACGGCGTGGACAGAGATTGAGGCCGAACTGCCTGCCGGCGCGCTCTACTTTGCCATTCGCCACTTGACACCCACCGAACAGGGCTATGGCATGTTTATCGACGACGTGACATTCACCGTAGGCGACGGCCAGATACAAGGCTACAACGTATATCGCGACGGTGAGCTGGTGGCCACGCTGGCATCTGATGCTACTACTTATGACGACCAAAAGGGCGAGGGCAACAGTCGCTACCGCATTTCAGTGCTCTACCACGCCGGAGAGTCGCCTTTGAGCAACGAGGCATCGGCCACCGCCGGCATCTACCAGCAGACCGCAGTTTCCTCAGAAGCCGCAGCCTCTTATGGCATCGACGGACGCCGCCAGGTCGGCAAAGGTTGGCGCGGTGTCACCATACAGCGCATGAAAGACGGTAAAGTCAGAAAAGTGGTGAAGTAATTCTTCCCCCTGACCTTCATTGCAGACGCCACGGTTTCACTCAACTTCACGACAACATGAAAGTCGTGCAGAATGGAGTGAAACCGTGGCGTTCTCTTTTCCTGTTTTTCGCAACGGACTAACTCAAATCGGGGTTTTAGGATTCAAGAACGAAAGCAATTCGGCCGAGAGTTGTTAATGGGGGAAAATGGGAACTATATGAATCATTTTGATTAAAGAATGTTAAATAGCTTTCTTTTTTGGCTACAAACTCAAGTATTGGATTGTCTTCTTCATAGCAAATCATCTTTACATTTATCTGAAATAAAAAAATAACCAGCATCGGTTATGAACTCACGTGAAGAAATAAAGAAACATACTGACCTGCTGCAATTGGATGACTTCATCATGTGGTGTCTTGCACCAACCGACGAACAAGACCGCAAATGGCAGGCGTTCCGCCAGGCTCATCCCGAACTTGGCGACGAGATAGATAAGGCCATAGCCGTTTGCAACAATATCCGTATCTGCGACCGCACATACCCCGAGACCGACGATATTTACCGACGCATTAAACAGAGCATTGCCAAAGCCAGATTTCGGCGCAGACATTTCTATAGCCGATTGGCAGCGGCGGCCAGCATACTGATTCTCATCGGAGCGGCCACATGGTGTTATTTCATGCGCCCCACCCCCCTCGACATGAATATTGTAGGGACGATAAACCCCTCGCAAGACGTCATGCTCGTAACCGGCAAGTCTGTCACCCGCATACATGGCAATGCCATGCTGCAGCTCGCCGATGGACACATCAACATTCTCGACAGCGCAAGCCAGATAAAGGAGACGGTATTGACCGATGTGCAATTCAACAAACTCGTGGTGCCGCATGGAAGGAGGTCGGCTGTGACCCTTGCCGACGGGTCGAAGCTTTGGGTCAATTCGGGGTCAGAGGTTTGCTTCCCCAGCACATTTGGCAGGGATAAGAGGGAAATCAGCATAAGCGGCGAAATATTTATTGATGTAGCCAAATCTCCAAGCCATCCATTCATAGTCCATACGTCGGCTTTCGACGTCGCCGTTCGCGGCACACGCTTCAACCTGTCAGCCTACGCCCAAGATGAGGAGGCTGCCGTGGTGCTGGTGCAGGGCCACGTGGAAGTGTCTGTGCCCAACGGCAGCCACATCAGTGTCACCCCCAACGAAATGGCAAGGCTTAGCGCCGGGAAACTAACCAAGCAGCACGTGGAGGCTTCACACTACACGAGCTGGGTAGACGGGATATACATCTTCAACAAGACACCCGTGGCAGAGGTGCTCAGCAAGTTGGGCAAATATTACAACATCAGCTTCGACAATACAGCGGCATCGCTCATCGACGAGTACATCTGCGGAAAGATATACCTGTCGGACAACATTGACGACGTGCTGACATCGGTATCGCTGATTACCTCGAGCACCTACACGCGCTCACTGCAAACCATCAAACTAACGAAAACAAAAAAGGAGGAGTAGCCTATGGAATAAGGATATCTGTCAGAAAGAAAAAGGCCGGGTAATGCGTCTACACTACACGCCCACAATAACTAAAACTTACAAAACTAAAGCATGTAAACCTAATCTAAATACAAATGTACAAAATGAAAATTAAATTTCCACCAGCAATAAGCGGGAAAGATAACAGCTTTGCAAGAACTGTCATCTGTTTCCTTCTTTTGCTTTTTGTATACGTGCCGAATGCTACCGGCCATAACGTCCAGTTGCGGTCCCCTATCACGGTGTTTGCCTCCAACAGTACCATAGAGGCCGTCATCACCAGCATCGAGCGCGACTACAACTACGTGTTTGCCTACAACGAGAGTCTGAAAAAGGACCTGAAGGCACGCGTAAGCATCGACAGTAAAGACAAGAGCATCGAAGAAGTCATGACCACACTGCTGGCCAACACCAACGTGTCATATAAGATTTCGGGACGCCAGATATCTCTCTACAGAACGGAGAACGCCGGAAAGGCTGCTCCTGCCCCGAAGAAGCAGGTGCCGCAGGGGTCAGACGACAAGATTGTCGTACAGGGCACCGTGACCGACAATCTCACGAAGGAGCCACTCATCGGTGCCGCAATCACCGTAAAGGGCATGAGCACGGGAACCGTGAGCGATGCCAACGGCCACTTCTCGGTAAACATTCCTTATGCCAATGCCATCCTGGTCGTGTCGTACGTGGGCTACCAGCCCAAGGAAATCCATGTGGCGGGCGAAACCTACATAGAGGTGAACATGACCGAAGATACTAAGGCTCTTGAGGAAGTTATCACCGTAGGATACACCAGGCAACGCAAGGAGACGCTCACGGGTGCAGTGGCCACCATAACCACACGCGACCTCGTGCAGAGCCCCACGGCAAACATCAACAACGCCCTGGCCGGAAGACTGCCCGGCCTGATAGCCAACCAATACAGCGGCGGCGAGCCTGGTGTAGACAAGGCCGAGATATTCATTCGCGGCAAGGCCACCTTCAACGACCAGTCGCCCATTGTCATCGTGGATGGCGTGGAGCGCGACATGAGTTATCTGTCGGCCGACGAAATCGAGACCTTTACTATTCTGAAGGATGCCTCGGCCACGGCGCAATATGGTATACGTGGAGCCAATGGCGTGGTAATTATCAACACCAAGCGCGGACAGGCCAACGAGCGTGCTATGGTAAACTTCAAGGCATCCTTCGGCTACAACAAGCCCGTCAAATACCCCTCATACCTCGGCTCAGCAGAATATGCCACCCTGTTTAACGAGGCCATGATAAATGATGCGAGGATGAACGGATATTCCGAGGCTGAGATAGCCCACCTGCCTATGTTTTCTGAGCAGGCCATCAATGCCTTCCGTAGTGGCGAAGGCTACAACTGGGACTATTTTGACTATGCCTTCAAGACGGCGCCTCAGCAAGACTACACCCTGTCTATCCAGGGAGGTAGCGACAAGGTGCAGTATTTCGTCATGGCCAACTACTTTACGCAGGGCACCAACCTCAGGTATTCATCCAAGGCCAACAACGGTGCTGCCAGCAAGTTCGACCGTTACAACATAAGGTCGAACATCGATATCAACATCACCAAGAACTTCTATGCCCGTTTCGACATCGGCGGCCGCATCACCGACCGTACATCGCCCGGCACATCAGCCTCAAAGATTGTGACGCTGGCAAACACGCAGCCGCCCATGCTGCCTATAGTCCTCGAGCCTAACGGCAACCCTGCCAACGACGAGTTTCTTGCTGACAATCCCAAGGGAATGCTCTTCGGCACGCAGACCTACCGCTACAACATTCTCGGCGAACTCTCCCGCACGGGCTATCAAAACGAGAAGAACACCTACTTTGAGGGCTCACTAACCCTGGGACACAAACTCGACTTCATCACCCCAGGACTCAAGATAGAGGGCACCTTCGCCTACGACTTCCATGGATGCCGGTGGATAAAGCGCAACGTGCCATACTACGAAGAGGGGTACAAGATATTCCCGGGGTATGCCACATTCGAGCCGACAAGCGGTGTAGATGTCTATATGGACCCGACAACACCATACACCGGAGCCTATGGCGGCGGAAACAAATATAACATCGACCAGACGCGCACCAATTCTGTGGACAACCGAGACCAGGAGTCGAAATACTACGCACAGTTCAAGATAGAGTACAACCGCACTTTCAGCGACCAGCACGAAGTGACTGCCATGCTGCTCGGCAACCGGAGCGAGCGAACCATCGGCAACGATCCTTACTACCGATACCAGGGCATGACAGGCCACGCCACCTACAACTACCGGCGAACCTATTTGACGGAATTCAGCTTCGGCTATAACGGCTCAGAAAACTTTGCAAGAGGCAAGCGCTACGGTTTCTTCCCCTCTGCCTCCGTGGGATGGGTCGTCTCAAACGAAAAGTTCATGGCCGGCACCTCGGCGTGGCTTGACCACCTGAAAGTCAGGGCGTCATACGGCCTTGTAGGAAGCGACAAGCTGCCCAGCGACCGCTTTGCCTACCTTGCTTACTACGAGGATGGCGACCGCTACAGCTTTGGCCCCACACTCGACAACTGGCTCAGAGGCAACAGAGAGTCGCGACTGGCCAACACTGCCCTGACATGGGAAAAGGCAAAAAAATTTAACGCCGGGTTCGACATCACCATGCTCAACCGGCAGTTCAGCCTCACGTTCGACTATTTCATAGAAAACCGGTACAACATCCTGACTAACCTCAACACCAGAGCCGGCAGTGACATTCAGCGCGTCGACTTCCCCAGCATCGTGGGAAAATCGTCGCCCTACATCAATTCCAGCAAAGTGCGTAACCGCGGCTTCGACATGGAAATAAGCTGGAGAGACCGCATTGGCAAGGACTTCCAGTACTACATCAGGCCCAATATCACCTTTGCCCGCAACAAGATTGTCTTCACCAACGAAATCGACTGGGGTGACAACACGTGGCGGCAGGCTACCGGAAAGAGCATGTATTCGAACTTCTGCTACGTGTTCGACCATTTCGTGGCCGACCAGCAAGAGGCCGACGCCCTTAATGCACTCGGCATACAGTCGGCCTTCGGCAAGCTGATACCAGGAGATGTGGTATACAAGGACATGAACGGCGACGACGTCATCGACGACAAAGACCGTGTGGCTACCGGATACCCGCGCAGCCCGGAGATTATGTTCGGCATACCCATCGGCATATCTTACCGCGGCATTGACTTCAGCGTGCTGTTCCAAGGTGCAGCTCATGCATCCATACAGCTCAC
>JAGBJJ010000028.1 GCA_017934525.1 Prevotella sp. | reverse complement strand
TTCATCCTGAGCCAGGATCAAACTCTTCATTGTAAAAAATCTGTATCTTTGCCTCCTGACGACATGCCATAAGGCACACGGCAGGAAACGTACTCTGTTCAGGACGATGTATCCGTAATACTCAAATTTATTGAAGCACTTATTTTGACGGTTGTTTCTTTTACCCAACTTCATCTATTATTAATAATAGGTATAAAGTTGCTTCTTGTACTACTTTCTGTCTATGTAATTCTTTCAAAGAACTCTTTCTTTTTGCCTGCGCCACGTTTCGAGGCGAAAGCGGATGCAAAGGTACGCACTTTTTTCCTTTCCTCCAAACATTTTCAAAGTTATTTTCTAAAAAATATCACTTTTTTCTGATTTCATGACAAAACGCACTTTTTCTACCTTATTATATTATATAGTAAATCGACAGAAAGCGAAGAATCGAAGAAAGGAATTATTAGTCCAGTTTTTAGGTGAATTGAAAAAAAAGTTATATCTTTGCAGCCGAAAAAAAAAAGAAAAAGATAAATGAAAAGAATCATCCTCACCCTGTTTGGCGTGCTTGTTTTTGCAAATATGCACGCCGTGCTGAAAGAAAAAGACCTAGAGCAGACACTCAGCGTACTACGCTCGGAGCTGACGGAGTATCACCGCGATCTGACCAGCCGTGCGTCGGAGCGCAAGAACCAAACGCGCGAGATAGTGAACCAACTGCAGGAGACGATGAAGCGCAGCAACCAGAATGCCCTGATGCTCTACTCCCAGGATCCCAACTACGTGTTCGACCTGACCTACGCCTGTCATGAAGCCACCGAGCAGTACAATGACTTCCAGCGCCAGCAATTGCCGTTTGAGTCGTTTCTGGAAAATGCCGACAACGAGATAGCCAAGTACGACAGTTTGGTGACAAGTCTGAAAGCCATGTTTCCCGGCATGCTCAGCCAGAAAGCCCGCACTGACCGCAGCGTCTGTCTGACCCTGGCCACCAACATCAAGAACACGATAGAGGAGAACCGTTTGCAGGTGGCCGACTACATTAACTATTATGAGGCCACCGAGCTACGCCTGCGCTATCTGAACGACTATGCTAACAAGCGCTACAACGCCATCCAGACCAGCATCTTCAAGAACGGCGGTGAGAACTACTTCTCCGTGCTACGCAATTTCAGCAAGGAGATGAGCGAGACGAGCAAAACCGTGGCAGAGAAATACAAGCCTGGCAAACAAACCTCCGACTGGGACAGCCGTGTCATCCTTCGCCTTTTTATGATGATAGCTTTCTACGTGGTGCTAGCCGTACTTCTCAACCAGCTCGCCTTCAAGCTTATGCCCAACCGCTTCCGCACAGAAGAGTTCATGAAGAAGCGCGCCTGCATCATCATGGCCACCACCACCGTCACCTTCGCCGCCATCATGGGCCTGCTGCATGCCACCCTGAAGCAGAACTTCTACATCATGGCGAGCAGCCTGCTGATAGAATACGCGTGGCTATTAGGTGTTATCCTGATATCGCTGCTACTCAGGGTCAACGGCAATCAGATCAAGAGTGCCTTCCGCATCTACTCGCCGTTGATTCTGGTCGGCTTCCTTGTCATCGTGTTCCGCATCATTCTGATACCCAACAAGCTGGTCGACATCATGTTCCCTCCCATCCTACTCATCTGCACCCTGTGGCAGTGGAACGTCATCCGCCGCCACAACCAGAACATCCCCCAGTCAGACATCTTCTACACCTACACCTCACTCACCATCTTCATCGTCTCTGTGGTATGCTCATGGATAGGCTATACGCTGCTGGCCGTGCAGATACTCATCTGGTGGATCATGCAGCTCACCTGCATCCTCACCATCACCTGCATCAGCCGCTACCTGAAACTCTACGGCAGCCGCCACGGTTTCGAGAGCAAGCCTATCACCAAGAGCTGGATATACCTATTATTATATAAGGTGGTCATTCCCATCCTCGGAGTGCTGTCGGTCATGCTGTCAATCTACTGGGCAGCCGACATTTTCAACCTGAGCGACCTCTGCTGGCAAATATTCAACAAAGACTTCGTCAACCTCGACAATCTGAAGGTAAGCATTACCAAGCTCGCCATGGTCGTCAACCTCTGGTTCCTTTTCTCCTACATAGCCCACACCATACTCTCCCTGCTGCGCCTTCACTACCAGACGCAAGACCCGACCACGGCTGCCAGCCGCGAGGTGATGGGCAAGAATGTGATACAAGTGCTTGTGTGGGGCATATGGCTTATGATCTCGCTCTCGCTGCTCCACATCAGCGTAGCCTGGCTGCTCGCTATCTCCGGCGGTCTGTCCACAGGTATCGGTTTTGCCTCGAAAGACATCATCGAGAATATCTACTATGGAGCCTCGCTCATGGCAGGTCGCATCAAGGTGGGCGACTGGATAGAAGTTGACGGCACAATGGGACAGGTAGCCTCTATCAGCTACACGTCTACGATGATAGAGTCGCTCTACGGCGAGGTCATCACCTTCCAGAACAGCCAGCTGTTTGCCAAGAACTATAAGAATCTGACAAAGAATCACGGCTACGTACTGGCAGTAGTTCCGTTCGGTGTGGCTTACGGTTCCAACGTGAAAGCTGTGGCTTCCCTGGTGGAAGAAGCCGTCAACAATCTCCATCACCCGTGGATGGATCCGAACAAGAAGATTAAGTCAGTTATGTCGGGGATGGGCGACTCGAGCGTCGACTTCAAGTTGTTCGTCTGGTCTGATGCCGTCAAGAAGTCGTATGTAGTCAGCGACGTGTTGAAGTGTGTCTACGAGACGCTCAACGCCAACGGCATAGAGATACCGTTCCCACAGCGCGACATCACCATCCGCAATGCTTCGGAGCTGAAGGGCTGATAGCGGCTCAGCGACATCGCTCGAGCCATTCGCGCAGGGCGGCCCTCGGCACGCCCTTCGCGCTCAGTGCGTTCAGCAGTTCGCGCGCCTCCTTCTTACGCTTCAAGAGCAGCAGCGCATTCACCTTCGACACCACCAGCTCCGTGTTGTCCGGGGCGAGGCGGATAGCCTCGTCCCAGTCGTACAGCGACAGCTCCCACTGGTTCTGCTCCACCTCGAAGTCAGCCCTGGCCGCATAAGCCATGGCCGAGTCGGGAAACATCTGCACCAGCTGGTTCAGTTCGTCGGCCACCTCGCTGGTGCGCCCCAGTCTCCGCTTCACCATGGCCAGCCCCAGCTGTGCCTCAAAGTGGCGGGGCATCAAAGCCAAGAAACTCTCATAGTCGCTGCGCGCCAGATCGAAGCGCTGCAGATGGTTGTTGGCATAGGCCCTGAAATAGAGGGCCGACAGGTTCTTCGGATCTCTCTGCAGCACCCATCCATACTCCTCCACGGCATAGTCCCACTGATTCAGCTCAATGTTGAGCGCCGCCTTTTTCAGCCGCAGGTCAATCGAGCTGGGAGCCAATTCAATTCTCCGGTTGATTGTCGCCAGTGAGTCGCGCCACAACTGCGGCGTCTGAGCGTCGGTCTGCGTGGCAACAGCCGCCATCAATGCTGTCGCAGTGAGAAGTTTTCCAAAGCATTTTGCCATAATCCACAATATGTAAAAACCAGCTGCAAAGTTACGCTTTTCGGTTGAGGCTAACAAATTTCCGTCTTATTTTTAACTTTCTGCTAATGAAAATTAGTAATTAGTAATGACTCACAAGCGAGTGCAATGCGGCCACTTAAAACCAGCTTTTTTACATTATTTACCAACGATATTTTGGGGATTACTTTTAAAAACAGTTTCCTTTTATAGTTCTTTTTACAAGATGTGTGATTATACGTTAATGGTTGATGTGATGTTGTAAATCGACTGTTATATATAGGCTCAGTAACTGTTGGTGCAGCCATAGGCCTTCCTAATTCTGAAGCCACTATGATTTCATTCTTCAGTTGACTTCCTAATGTTCGTGTTAATCCCCAACTCCTTAAAGCAGCGCTTCCAAATCGTGCTGCAGCAGACTAATACGGAGCAAGATTAAAAGCGTCTGCTCCGGCTGCGAATATTTGTTGTTTGCAATTTTGGTATCTTCATTTTATTATCTGTCTTAAAGTTAGAGCCGGAAGTCAGATTCGAACTGACGCGCCCTTACGGAACCTGATTACAAGTGAGAACACTAAAATTGCCCCCCGATAGTTCTTGTCTGACTCTCGGGAGGCAACTCATTCCTTCTTCTCTCTCTCTACTTCAGGATGTTGTAGAGGAGTGAGGTGAGAGAGATGAGGATAGAGGTGGCAGAGAACCATAGTGTGGTCATGCTACCTACACTGGAGTTCTGGGCCTTCACCTTGTTGGGCGTCACGTAGACGATGTCGTTCTGCTGCAGATAGTAATAAGGCGAGCTGATGATGTTGGCATCACGCAAATCAAGCTCGTGGATAGTCTTCTTGCCATTGGCATCCTCACGCACCAGCTTCACATTGTCGCGCATACCATAGATGGTCAGGTCGCCGGCCTGGGCCAGCGCCTCGAGGATGGTGATTTTCTCACGGCTGACAGTGAACGTTCCAGGACGTGCCACCTCGCCCATCACCGACACCTGATAGCCAGGCATGCGCACAGTGACGATGGGGGTCTCAGCTGCTGCCATATAGGGTTTTATCTTTGCCTGAATCATATTCTCAGTCTCAGCCTTCGTCAGTCCGCCCACATGGAGCTGGCCGATGATGGGGAAGTTGATGTTGCCATCGTTGTCGACCAGATAGGTCTGAAGCATGGGCTGCGAGTAGGTGGATCGCGATGCAGCAGAATAAGGTGTCGGCACGGTCATATTGAAAGGTGCGGCAGCCTTGTCGTCGCTGGCGCTGACGGTGATGGTCAGCTGGTCCTTCGGCATGATGCGGGCATCATAGAGCATCTGCGACCCAGAGAGGTCGACCGTCTGAGCATTCTGGAAGTAGGGCACATCCTTCTGGCTGCCACAGCTTGCGAGCAGCACGATGGCCATCAAAGGCAAAATAATCTTTTTGCAATTCATCACGATTTCGTTTAAGGATAATTAATTTGGCTGCAAAGGTACTGCTTTTTTAGGAGTTAAAGATGGCTGCAGCGTTAAAAGGAGTTAAAAGAAGACTAAGACGATGTTAATGGCAGAGGCGCCACAGTGTGACGTCTCTGCCATAAGGTATTAATAGAACTTAAAGTAGCGGCGGGCGTTGTTGTAGCTGATGTCTTCCACCATACGTGCCAGCGTCTGGCGGTCGTCAGGCAGCAGGCCG
Organism: Prevotella sp.; assembly: GCA_017934525.1. Taxonomy (GTDB): domain Bacteria; phylum Bacteroidota; class Bacteroidia; order Bacteroidales; family Bacteroidaceae; genus Prevotella. Next base: position 47,497 of record JAGBJJ010000028.1, on the reverse strand, counting down.
CGCTCCACATCGTTGCCAAGCAGGTTGCAGAGAATACGGCGGAAGTATTCGTGGCGCGGATAGCTGAGGAAGGAACGCGAGTCGGTGAGCATGCCCACGAAACGGCTGAGCAGACCCAGCACCGACAGGGCGTTCATCTGGCGTATCATACCATCCATCTGGTCGTTGAACCACCAGCCGGATCCGAACTGTATCTTGCCCGGCTCGCCGCCCTGGAAATTGCCCAGCATGGTGGCAATGACCTCATTGGCGCAGGGATTCAGCGTATATATAATGGTACGCGCTAGCTTGTCCTCCATCTGCAGTTTGTCGAGGAAACGCGCCATGGCGCGCGCCGTGTTGAACTCGCCGATGCTGTCAAAGCCCGTGTCGGGACCGAGCTGGCGATACATCTTCGTGTTATTGTCGCGAATGGCACCATAGTGGAACTGCTGTGTCCAGTCACTCTCAGCGTCCATCTCGGCCATACGTGTCAGGAAGCAGCTCTTATATTGGCGTATCTCGTTGTCGGAGAGCGGCTTACCACACATAGCCTTCTCGAAGACGGTCTCAATCTGCTGGTCGGTGTAAGGCTCGTCGTAGAACTCTTCGATGCCGTGGTCGGAGAGTTTGCAGCCCTGCTGCTGGAAGAAGTCGTGGCGGCGCTGCAGCGCATCTACCATGTCGGCGAACTTAACGATGTTGACACCCGAGACAGCCGACAACTGCTCCACATAGTTGGCAAACTCTGGTTTCTCGATGTTCATGGCCTTGTCAGGGCGCCAGGCAGGAATCATGAGCGGGTCTTTCTCGCCACGCGTCTGTGCATACTCTATGTGACTATGCAGGTCGTCGACGGGGTCGTCGGTGGTGCAAACACATTCCACGTTGTAGTGACGCATCAAGCCACGGGCCGTGAACTCGGGCTGCTTGAGCTTCTCATTACACTCATCGAATATCTCGCGTGCCGTGGCAGGCGACAGGAGCTTCTCGATGCCAAAGGCCGTCTTCAGCTCGAGGTGAGTCCAGTGGTAGAGGGGGTTGCGAAAGGTGTAGGGCACCGTTTCGGCCCATTTCTCGAACTTCTCCCAGTCGGTGGTGTCCTTACCCGTGCAGTAGCGCTCGTCGACGCCGTTGGTGCGCATGGCACGCCATTTGTAATGGTCGCCTCCCAGCCACAGCTCGGTGATACTCTGAAACCGATGGTCCTTTGCCACCATCTCTGGAATCAGATGGCAGTGGTAGTCGATGATAGGCATCTTAGCTGCATGGTTGTGATACAAATCCTGAGCCACCTCGGTCTCAAGTACGAAATTGCGGTCGTTGAATTGTTTCATAATAACTTTATAGACTCATTTTTAAGTATTAATAATCAGCGTCGTGGCAGACTCTTGCCTGCAAAGTTACACTTTTTTTTCGAAACAATCAATTTAAAATGAAATATTTGTGGTGAAAATGCGAAATAATTCGAGAGAAATTCGTATCTTTGCAGGCAAAAATCACATCAATACGAACATTTGAAGGTTTGATAGAGAAACATATAGTATTAGAAGATATAGACCCCGTGGTGTTCTACGGGATTGGTAATGCACACCTGCAGATGCTGAAGGCTCTCTTCCCGAAGCTGCGCATCGTGGCACGCGACAACGTGCTACGCATCATGGGCGACGAGGCGCAGCTGTCGGCTTTCGAGGAGAGCGTGGAGAAGATGCGCCTGCACGTGTTGAAGTTCAACTCCATCAAGGAAGAGGATATACTCGACTTCGTCAAGGGCAAGCGCACACGTGACGACGTGCCCGACGACGTGGTGGTGTTCACTACCTCTGGCCGCCCCATCAAGGCACGCAGCGAAAACCAGCAGAAGCTGATTAAGGCCTACGACCAGGCCGACATGATTTTTGCCGTGGGGCCTGCAGGAACCGGAAAGACTTACCTGTCTATAGCGCTGGCCGTCAAAGCTTTAAAGGAAAAGACTGTCAAGAAGATTATTCTCTCGAGGCCTGCGGTGGAGGCAGGCGAGAAGCTGGGCTTCCTGCCTGGCGACATGAAGGACAAAATCGATCCCTATCTGCAGCCGCTCTACGACGCGCTGGAAGACATGCTGCCGCAGGTGAAACTGCAGGACATGATGGAAAAGCACCAAATACAGATAGCCCCGCTGGCCTTCATGCGCGGGCGCACCCTGAGCGATGCCGTGGTGATACTCGACGAGGCACAGAACACCACGCCGGCACAGCTGCGCATGTTTCTCACCCGCATGGGCTGGAACACGAAGATGATCATCACCGGCGACACGTCGCAGATTGACCTGCCACGCTCACAGAAGAGCGGACTTGTGGAGGCGCTCCACATACTGAGCAACGTAGAGGGCATCTGCGTGGTCAACCTGGACCAGAAGGACATTGTGCGCCACAAGCTGGTGACGCGCATCGTAGAGGCCTACGAAAGTTTCGACAAGGAGAGAGGCACCGCAACGGAGTGATGTGAGAAGGGTGGAAGGCGTTATCACGCCATTTCATAAATCCAGAAAAAACAAATAAGAAAACGATGAAAGCTTTAACAAGAACAGATTTCAACTTCGAGGGACAGAAAAGCGTGTACCACGGCAAGGTGCGCGACGTTTACAACATCAACGACGACCTGATGGTCATGGTAGCCACCGACCGCATCTCGGCTTTCGACGTGGTACTGCCTAAGGGCATTCCTTTCAAGGGGCAGGTGCTCAACCAGATTGCCGCAAAATTCCTGGATGCCACTACCGACATCTGCCCCAACTGGAAACTGGCCACGCCCGACCCCATGGTCACCGTGGGACTGAAGTGCGAGGGCTTCCGTGTTGAAATGATTATACGCTCTATCCTGACGGGCAGCGCCTGGCGCGAATACAAAAACGGATGCCGCGAGCTGTGCGGCGTGCGCCTGCCCGACGGCATGAAGGAGAACGAGCGTTTCCCCGAGCCCATCATCACACCGACGACAAAAGCCGACGAGGGCCACGATATGAACATCTCGCGCGAGGAGATCATCGCCCAGGGCCTCGTGTCGGCAGAAGACTACGCCGTGATGGAAGACTACACGCGCCGCATCTTCGCACGCGGCCAGGAGATTGCTGCCAAGCGCGGCCTCATACTGGTAGACACGAAGTATGAGTTCGGCAAACGCGACGGCAAGGTGTACCTCATCGACGAGATTCACACGCCCGACTCCAGCCGCTACTTCTATGCCGACGGCTACGAGGAAAAAATGGCTAAAGGCGAGCCGCAGCGACAGCTGTCGAAGGAATTCGTGCGCCAGTGGCTCATTGAGCACAACTTCATGAACGAGCCGGGACAGGTGATGCCCGAGATTACCGACGCTTACGCCGAGAGCGTCAGCGAGCGCTACATCGAGCTCTACGAGCACATCACGGGCGAGCGCTTCGACAAGGCCGCCGAGGAGGGTGACATTGCTGCACGCATCGAGAGAAACGTGAGCAGCTACCTGAAGAACCGATAAAGGCACGATGTATAAACAAGAAACGATAAACCCCTACCACGAGGGTGAGAAGAAAGAGCAGGTGGAGCAGATGTTCGACCACATCGCTCCTACCTACGACAAGCTCAACCACCATCTGTCGTGGAACATCGACCGCGGCTGGCGGCGCAAAGCCATCGGCCAGCTGGCGCCCTTCGCGCCCCAGACGCTGCTTGACATCGCCACCGGCACGGGCGACTTTGCCATCATGGCGGCGCAGATGCTGAAGCCTGCCCACATCGTGGGAGCCGACATCAGCGAAGGGATGATGGCCGTGGGGCGTGAAAAAGCGAAACGCATGGGCCTGGAGGGCGTCATCTCCTTCGAGAAGGAAGACTGCCTGGCGCTCTCCTACCCCACCGACACCTTCGATGCCGTGACGGCTGCCTTCGGCATACGCAACTTTGCCGAGCTGGACCGCGGACTGGCTGAGATGTGCAGGGTGCTGAAGCCCGGCGGCCACCTGAGCATCGTGGAGCTCACGGCACCGCCACACTTCCCCATGAAGCAGCTCTTCGCCGTCTATTCCCACGTGGTGCTGCCCACCTACGGACGGCTCATCTCGAAAGACAAGAGCGCTTACACCTATCTGACGAAGACCATCGAGGCTTTCCCGCAGGGAGAGCAGATGGTGGGCATACTGCAAAAGGCCGGCTTCAGCAAAGCCACATTCCGCAGACTGACCTTCGGCATCTGCACCATGTACTTTGCCACGAAGTAGCCAGCAGCTCATAAAAGAAAAAGCATAACGACCTGACTATGGACAAATACGGACTCATAGGTTTCCCTCTGGGACACTCGTTCTCCATCAGCTATCACAACCAGCGGTTTGCGGATGAAGGCATCAATGCCAAGTACCTGAACTTCGAGATTCCCTCTATCGAGGAGCTGCCGCAGGTGCTCAGCCAAAACCCCGAGCTGAAAGGACTCAACGTCACCATACCATATAAGGAAAAAGTGTTGGAGTTTCTCGACTACATCAGCCCCGAGGCACGGGCCATCGGTGCCGTCAACGTAATCAGAGTGGTGCACGAGGGGAAGAAGACCATGCTCAGGGGCTACAACTCCGACGTCATCGGCTTCACGCAAAGCATCGAACCTATGATTGAGAGCTACCACAAGAAAGCGCTGATACTGGGCACCGGCGGCTCGTCGAAAGCCATTGCCTACGGCCTGAGAACGCTGGGCATAGAGCCCGTCATGGTGAGCCGCTACCAACGCCCGAAAACCATTCAGTATCAGGACATCACGCCTGAGGTGGTGAAGGAATACAGCATCATTGTGAACTGCACGCCCGTGGGCATGTTCCCCCATGTCGACGAATGCCCGCAGTTGCCCTATGAGGCACTTGACGAGCGCAACATTCTCTACGACCTCATCTACAACCCCGACGAGACGCTCTTCATGAGGCGCGGAGCGGCACAGGGGGCCAGCGTGAAGAACGGTCTGGAGATGCTCCTGCTGCAAGCTTTTGCCAGCTGGGAGTTTTGGACGGGGAGAGAGTAAACAACCAACAACATTTTTTGGCCTATGCCTTCAGCAACCAACAACAACAGACTTTCATACAACGGCTTCAGCACCACCAAGGCCATGCTTCTGGTTGTGGCGACGCTGGTGGCATGCGGCGCTTCGTGGACTCTCGGTCTGGCTGCAGGCCCAGAAGCGCCCACAGGGACTGTCATGGGGCTTTTCGCCACCGTCTTCGGCACGCTGACCGTAGCAGGACTGGTGGCCGACTTCAGGCAGAAAGACAACGGTCGGCTGAGGCTGGAGACCAAACGACAGAAGCTGCTCGACATCGTCTTCCGCTATAATGCCGTGACGAAGATGCTGGAGCAGAGCTACAACGACGAAGTGAAGCATCTCAGAGGCGACACCTGGGGCGGCTTCAGCATCGGCACGGCCAGGCAGAAAGAACAGCTCAGAAGGCAATACGAAAAGAAATACTATCAGAACAAGGCGGCCTACTCGATGGAGAGACAGCAGTTTCTGAACGACTGGAACCGCACGGAGAAGCCCAGCAAGATGAGCCGCTACTGGAAAGCGGTCATCGCAACCGGCATCATAGCGCAGATAGCAGCCTGCAACTACACGATTGCCTCGAATACGACGCTGACCGACGAGGCACCCCACATCCCAACGGAGGCTACCCCAGAATGGCACGCCAAGGACATACCCATGCCCCACCTCACCGACGGACGCCTCTACGTGTCGAACCCCGACGGTGTGGTCACCGAGAACACCGTGAACAGACTCAACGCCATGCTCAAGAAGATGGACGACTCGCTGGGCATTGAGTCGGTAGTAGCCATCGTCAACCACGTGGCCGACCGCGACATCTTCCGCTTTGCACAGGATATTTTTGATATATATAAGGTAGGCAAGAACGACCGCGGGCTGGTGATGGTGCTGGCCTACGAAGACCGTCTGTTCCGCTCGCATACCGGCCGCTCATTAGAGGCCGACCTTACTGATGCCGAGTGTTTCCGCCTGCAAGAGAAATACCTTGTGCCGAGCATGAAGATGGAGATGCCCGACAGCGGCATGATATACATGGTGGAAGCCACCTACAACCTGCTGAAAGGCAAAGAGATGCCTGTGATGCAACTGACCAGCAACGACGACGAAAGTATGGGACTGGCAGGTCTCTACCTACTCCTCACGCTCGGATGGCTGGGCCTGCTGGCTTTCATAGCCCACCGCCACGGTTGGAACAGCAACAGCTACGGACGGCACTACTTCTATCCCAACCCCTTTGCAGCCGCCGCAACCGGTGTCTACATAGGCAGCGGAGGCTATGGCGGAGGCTACAGCCGAGGCGGGGGCGGAGGCTTTGGCGGGGGCGGCTTCGGAGGTGGCTTCAGCGGAGGCAGCTCGGGCGGCGGCGGTGCCACGTCAAGCTGGTAACACAATTATCGAATCATTAAATAATAAAAACTATAACGCGTTATGAAGAAAACATCAGTCACCATTCTGTTAATTGCCGCTGTCATTATCATGGCATGGGGCTCGAGTGCCTACAACTCGATGGTAAAAGTTCAGGAGTCGGCCACGACGGCTCTTGCCAACGTGCAGTCGGCCTATCAGCGCCGCGCTGACCTGATTCCCAACCTTGTGGAAACCGTCAAGGGCTATGCGTCACACGAGAAAGAGACACTCGAAGGTGTTGTCAATGCACGTGCCAAGGCTACCAGCATTACGCTCGACGCCGAGAGTCTGACGCCCGAGAAGATGCAGGAGTTCCAGAAGGCACAGAGCGACCTCTCTGGCGCCCTCGGCCGCCTCATCGCTGTGGGCGAAGCCTATCCCGACCTGAAAGCCAACGACAACTTCCGCGAGCTGCAAGTACAGCTAGAGGGTACTGAAAACCGCATCAATGAGGCCCGCAACACCTTCAACAAGACCGTGCAGGATTACAATGTCGCCGTCCGCCGTTTCCCGAAGAACCTGATTGCTGGCATGTTTGGCTTCGACACGATGGCCAAGTTCGAGGCTGAGGCTGGTGCCCAGAAAGCTCCCGAAGTGAAATTCTAAACCATCTACCGACATCAAAACCTACCTGAAAAGAACAATGAACAACCGCTATATGATGCGAGGTGTGAGCGCCGCCAAGGAAGATGTTCACGCCGCCATCAAGAACATCGACAAGGGCCTCTTCCCGCAGGCCTTCTGCAAAATCATACCCGACATTCTGGGCGGCGACCCCGACTACTGCAACATCATGCACGCCGACGGCGCCGGCACGAAGTCGGCACTGGCTTATATGTACTGGAAAGAGACAGGCGACCTGAGTGTGTGGAAAGGCATAGCCCAGGATGCTGTCGTGATGAACACTGACGACCTGCTCTGTGTGGGAGCCGTCGACAACATTCTTGTGTCGTCGACCATAGGGCGCAATAAGATGCTCGTGCCGGGCGAGGTCATTTCGGCCATCATTGGCGGCACCGACGAACTGCTGGCCGAGCTGCGCGAGATGGGCATCGGCATCTGGCCGACAGGCGGCGAGACGGCCGACGTGGGCGACCTGGTGCGCACCATCATCGTAGATAGCACCGTGACGTGCCGCATGCGCCGCTCCGATGTCATCGACAATGCCAACATACGCCCCGGCGACGTCATCGTGGGGCTCAGCAGCACCGGGCAGGCCTCATATGAGAAGCGCTACAACGGCGGCATGGGCAGCAACGGCCTGACGTCGGCCCGCCACGACGTGTTTGCAAAATACCTGGCCCAGAACTACCCCGAGAGCTACGACCACGCCGTGCCCGACGAGCTCGTCTACAGCGGAAAATACAAACTGACTGACGCCGTGGAGGGCTCGCCCCTGAACGCCGGTCAGCTGGTGCTGTCGCCGACGCGCACCTATGCACCCGTCATCAAGCGGCTGCTCGACGAACTGCGCCCCGAGATTCACGGCATGGTACACTGCACGGGCGGAGCACAGACCAAGGTGCTGCACTTCGTGGGCGACAACTGCCGCGTGGTGAAAGACAACATGTTCCCCGTCCCACCGCTTTTCAAGGCCATTCACGACTGCTCACAGACCGACTGGCGCGAGATGTACCAGGTGTTCAACATGGGACACCGTATGGAAATCTACGTGCGGCCTGAGGTGGCCGACCAGGTCATTGCCATCAGCAAGAGCTACAACATCGACGCCCAGGTCGTAGGGCACATCGAGGAAGGCACACGCTCGCTGACCATCAAATCAGAATACGGCACGTTTAACTATGGATAATAACAGCATATTAGAGAAACTCGACGGACTGGAGAGCCGCTTCGAAGAGGTGTCGACACTCATCACCGACCCCAACGTGATTGGCGACCAGCAGCGCTTTGTGAAGCTGACGAAGGAATACAAGGACCTGAGCGACATCATGGATGCGCGCAGGCGTTACATCGCCTGCCTGAACGGCATCAAGGAAGCCAAGGACATTCTGGCCAACGAGGACGACCCCGAGATGAAGGAAATGGCCCGCGAGGAGCTGGCTGCCAACGAGGCACTGCAACCGAAGCTGGAAGAAGAAATCAAGATTGCACTCATCCCCAAAGACCCCGAAGACGCCAAGAATGTGCAGATGGAGATACGTGCAGGCACTGGCGGCGACGAGGCCTGCCTCTTTGCCGGCGACCTCTTCAAGATGTATAAGAGCTACTGCGAGTCGAAAGGCTGGACGCTCAGCGTCACCGATGTCAGCGAAGGCACCGTAGGCGGCTACAAGGAGATTGACTTTGCCGTGAGCGGGGCCGACGTCTACGGCACGCTGAAGTATGAGAGCGGCGTGCACCGCGTGCAGCGCGTGCCTGCCACCGAGACGCAGGGCCGCATGCACACCTCGGCAGCCACCGTGGCCGTGCTGCCCGAAGCCGACAAGTTTGAGGTTCACATCAACGAAGGTGAGATTAAATGGGACACCTTCCGCTCGTCGGGTGCCGGCGGCCAGAACGTCAATAAGGTGGAGTCGGGCGTGCGCCTGCGCTATATGTGGAAGAACCCCAACACGGGCGAAACAGAGGAGATACTCATTGAGTGTACGGAGACGCGCGACCAGCCAAAGAACAAGGAGCGTGCCCTGAGCCGTCTCTACACCTTCATCTACGACAAGGAGCACCAGAAGTACGTAGACGACATCGCCTCGCGCCGCAAGACGCTTGTCTCCACTGGCGACCGCTCGGCTAAGATCCGCACCTATAACTTCCCGCAGGGCCGCGTCACCGACCACCGCATCGGCTACACCACTCACGACCTGCAGGGCTTCCTCGGCGGCGACATTCAGGCCATGATCGACGCACTGACTGTGGCGGAAAATGCCGAGAGGATGAAAGAAACAGAGCTATAACGCCCACCCCGCCCCACTCCCCAAGGGAGATAAGTCTGTACTGACACTGGCGATGGTGGAATATATCAGAACAACAAGCTTGGTTTACCCCCGAAAAAGATGCCAAGCTCTCCTCCCTCAAGGAGGGGCTGGGGGCAGGCTATTATGACAAGACAAGAATTAATACAGCAAATCCGCGAGAAACGCTCGTTTCTCTGCGTAGGGCTCGACACTGACCCGAAGAAGATGCCGAAATGCGTCTTCGACCTCTACGACCCCATCTTCGAGTTCAACAAGGCCATCATCGACGCTACGGCGCCTTATTGCGTGGCCTACAAGCCCAACCTGGCCTTCTATGAAGCCTATGGCATCAAGGGCATGAAGGCTTTCATCAAGACGTGCAACTACATCAAGCGCCACCACAAGAACCACCTGATCATCGCCGACGCCAAGCGCGGCGACATCGGCAACACCAGCGCCATGTATGCACGCACGTTCTTCGAGGAATACGATCTGCCCGCACTGACCGTAGCCCCCTATATGGGCGAAGACTCGGTGAAACCCTTCCTGGAGTATGAGGGCCACTGGGTGGTGCTGCTCGCACTGACGAGCAACAAGGGGGCGCTGGACTTCCAGCTGACCGAGGACAAGCAGGGCGAGCGCCTGTTTGAGAAAGTGATTCGCCAGAGCCAGCAGTGGGGCACCGAGGAGAACCTGATGTACGTCGTCGGCGCTACACAGGGACGCATGTTCGAGGATATCCGCCGAGTGGCCCCGCGCCACTTCCTGCTCGTGCCTGGCGTGGGAGCGCAGGGCGGCAGCCTCGAGGAAGTGTGCAAGTACGGCATGAACGACGACTGCGGATTACTGGTGAACTCCAGCCGCGGCATCATCTATGCCTCGGCCGACGACCACTTCGCCGAGGAGGCCGCCAACAAGGCACGCGAACTGCAGCAGCAGATGGCTGCCGAACTCGACCGTCGCGGGCTCTGACCCTCCCTCGGCCCATTCGGCCGGTGCTGGGCGATACGGCAGATAACGTTTTGCAGCGGATGAGCACGGATGAACACGCTTTGCGATAAGGCGTCGGTTTGTCTGTGCTCATCCGCTGTTCGTTTTATGACAGTGGAGAATTCCGGCTATTATCGGGCAAATTCTGGCCGGAATTGAATTGATTCCGGCCAAAAACGGCCACAGTAATCGCCAGAATCACTTATTTCCAGCCATTAAATGCCTTTGTATGAAATAATTATTGTACCTTTGCACCTGCTTATGAACGATGCAAAGATAATCAACGACCCCGTGTTCGGGTTTATCAAGATACCACAGGGCCTGCTCTACGACATTGTGAGGCACCCGCTGTTTCAGCGGCTCAACCGCATCAACCAGTTAGGTCTGGCCTCGGTGGTCTATCCCGGAGCACGCCACACGCGTTTCCAGCACTCGCTGGGCGCCTTCTACCTGATGAGCGAAGCCATCCTGTCGCTGCAGCAGAAAGGGCACTTCATCTTCGACTCGGAAGCCGAGGCCGTAGAGGCCGCCATCCTGATGCACGACATCGGCCACGGCCCTTTCTCACACGTGCTGGAAAACACGCTTATCAGCGGCATCTCGCATGAAGACATCTCGCTGATGATGATGGAGCAGATAAACCGCGACCTGGGTGGGTTGCTCTGTCTGGCCATCTCCATCTTCAAAGACGAGTATCCCAAGCGCTTCCTGCACCAGCTCATCTCCAGCCAGCTCGACATGGACCGGCTGGACTATCTGCGCCGCGACTCGTTCTTCACGGGTGTCACCGAGGGCAACATCGGCTCGGCGCGCATCATCAAGATGCTGAACGTGGTAGACGACCGCCTGGTGGTGGAGCAGAAAGGCATCTACTCGCTGGAGAACTATCTGACCACCCGCCGCCTGATGTACTGGCAGGTGTATCTGCACAAAACGGCCGTGGGCTACGAGAAGGTGCTGGTGAACATGCTCACGCGGGCCAAAGACCTGGCCCGGCAGGGCACACACGTATTCGCCTCGCCAGCCCTGGCCTACTTCATCGACAACGACGTAGACGCCGCCTGGTTTGCCAGCCACCCCGAGGCACTGCAGATGTATGAGGAGCTCGACGACAGCGAAATATGGAGCGCCATGAAGGCATGGAAGCACCACAGCGACAAGATTCTCTCGACACTGGCCGCCGACATGCTCGACCGCCGCATCTTCAAGGTAGAGGTGCACGAGGAGCCCATCGCCCCCGAGCGCATCGACGAGTTGCAGACACAGATAGCGAGCCAGATGGGCATAGACAAGGCCGACGCCCACTACCTGATGAGCATCAACAAGATACAGAAAGACATGTACAGCGTAGACGACGACTCGATAGACATACTCTACAAAGACGGCACCATAAAAGACATCTCAGAGGCGTCGGAACTGCTAAATGTGCAGTTACTTTCTAAAAAAATACGAAAATATTATCTTTGTTATCAGCGTTTTCAATAAAATTAAGTACCTTTGCAGGATAAAGACATAAATTATGGAATTTACAGCCAAACAAATAGCCGAGCTCATCGGCGGCCAGGTGGAAGGCGACGAGCATGCAGCCGTCAGCACGTTCGCCAAGATTGAAGAGGGAAAAGAAGGGGCCATCTCCTTCCTGTCGAACCCGAAATACACTCACTTCCTATACGAAACACTATCGAGCGTGGTGCTCGTCAACAACGACTTGCAGCTCGAGCACAAGGTGAAGCCGACGCTCATACGCGTGCCCAACGCCTACGAGGCCGTGGCCAAACTGCTGCAAATTTACGAATCGATGAAACCCCACAAGACGGGCATTGACCCGTTGGCCAACGTCGCACCCACAGCCACCATAGGACAAGACGTCTACATAGGCGCCTTTGCGTGCATCGGCGACGGCGCCGTGGTGGGCGACGGCTCGCAGATATATCCGCACGCCGTGGTGGGCGACTGCGTGAAGATTGGACAGAAAGCCATCATATACCCCAACGTGACCATCTATCAGGGTTGCCAGATTGGCAACAACGTGACCCTCCACGCAGGCAGCGTAATCGGTGCCGACGGCTTCGGCTTCGCACCTGGCACCGACGGCTACGACAAGATACCGCAGATAGGCATCGTCGTCATTGAAGACAACGTGGAGATAGGCGCCAACACCTGTGTAGACCGCTCAACGATGGGGGCCACTGTGATACGCAAGGGTGTGAAGCTGGACAACCTCATCCAGGTGGCCCACAACTGCGAGGTGGGCGAAAACACCGTCATGTCGGCCCAGGTGGGCATGGCCGGGTCTACGAAGATAGGCCAGTGGTGCATGGTGGGCGGACAGGCAGGCTTTGCCGGCCACATACAGGTAGGCGACAAGACTTTCGTGGGAGCGCAGTCGGGAGTAATCAGCAACATCAAGGGCGACGTGCAGCTCATCGGCTCGCCCACTATGGACCCGAAGCACTTCTTCAAGTCGCAGGCCATCTTCCGCCGGCTGCCCGACATGTATAAAGAATTGGCCGACCTGAAAAAACAAATAGAAGAACTAAAAGCAAAACATTAAAATAAAAGTATGAAACAGAAGACTCTGAAAGGCAGCTTCTCCCTCTGCGGAAAAGGCCTGCACACCGGACTGAGCCTCACGGTGACGTTCAACCCGGCACCCGAGAACCACGGCTACAAGATTCAGCGCATCGACCTGGAAGGCATGCCTACCATCGACGCCGTAGCTGAGAACGTGGTGGACACACAGCGCGGCACAGTGCTCGGGCGGGGCGACGTGCGCATCTCGACAGTAGAACACGGGCTCTCGGCGCTCTATGCACTGGGAGTAGACAACTGCCTCATCCAGGTGAACGGGCCGGAGTTTCCCATACTCGACGGTTCGGCCATCCACTACGTAAAGAAAATACAGGAGATAGGTATAGAGGAGCAGAACGCCCCGAAAGACTGGTACGTGATACGCAAGAAGATTGAGGTGAAGGACGAAGAGACGGGCTCGTGCATCACGCTGCTGCCCGACGACGAGTTCTCCATCACGGCCATGTGCTCCTTCGAGTCGAAATTCATCAACAGCCAGTTTGCCACACTCGACGACGTGCATCGCTATGCTGAGGAGATAGCCCCGGCACGCACCTTCGTCTTCGTGCGCGACATTGAGCCGCTGCTGCAAGCCAACCTCATCAAGGGCGGCGACCTGGACAATGCCATCGTCATCTACGAGCGCCAGACCACGCAGGAGCGTCTCGACATGCTGGCCGACATGCTGCACGTGGAGCACCGCGACGCTACTGAGCTGGGCTACATACAGCACAAGCCGTTGGTGTGGGAGAACGAGTGCACACGCCACAAGCTGCTCGACGTCATCGGCGACATGGCTCTCATCGGCAAGCCTATCAAAGGCCGCATCGTGGCCACACGCCCCGGCCACACCATCAACAACAAGTTTGCACGTGAGATGCGTCGCGAGATTCGCAAGCACGAGATACAGGCACCGGCCTACGACCCCAACGAAGAGCCGGTGATGGACGTCAACCGCATTAGAGAACTGCTTCCGCACCGCTATCCTATGCAGCTGGTAGACAAGGTGATAGAGGTAGGCGCCACGTACATCGTGGGCGTGAAGAACGTCACCTCCAACGAGCCTTTCTTTACGGGTCACTTCCCGCAAGAGCCCGTCATGCCGGGCGTGCTGCAGATAGAGGCCATGGCTCAGGTGGGCGGCCTGCTGGTGCTCAACACCGTGGAGGAGCCTGAGCGCTGGTCGACCTACTTCATGAAGATCGACGGGGTGAAGTTCCGCCAGAAGGTGGTGCCCGGCGATACACTCATCTTCAAGGTAGAGCTGCTGGCTCCGTTGCGCCACGGCATCTCGTCGATGCGAGGCTATGCCTTCGTGGGCGACCATGTGGTGTCGGAAGCCACGTTCACCGCCCAGATAGTAAAGAATAAGTAAAGCCCCTAAGCTAATGAACCAGATTCATCCACTTGCCGTCGTTTCGCCTAAGGCGGAGCTCGGCGACAACAACATCATCGGTCCCTTCTGCGTCATCGACGAGAACGTGGTCATCGGCTCTGGCAACACGCTGCTGAACAGCGTCACCATTCACACCGGCGCCCGCATCGGCAACGGCAACGAGTTTTTTCCCGGCGCCAGCATCTCCACGAAGCCGCAGGACCTGAAGTTCCGCGGCGAGGAAAGCCTCTGCGAGATTGGCGACAACAACTCGATTCGCGAGAACGTCACCATCAGCCGAGGCACGGCCTCGAGGGGGAAGACCGTGATAGGGTCGAACAACCTGCTGATGGAGAATATGCACGTGGCCCACGACTGCATCATCGGCAGCGGCTGCATCATCGGCAACTCCACCAAGTTTGCCGGCGAGGTGGAGGTTGACGACAATGCTATCATCTCGGCCGAAGTGCTCTTCCACCAGTTCATACGCATCGGAGGCTACGTCATGATACAGGGCGGCAGCCGCACCAGCCAGGACATTCCGCCATACATCATAGCGGGCAAGGAGCCCATACGCTTTGCCGGTGTGAACCTCATCGGCCTGCGCCGACGGGGTTTCGCAAACGAGACCATCGAGATGATACACGACACCTACCGCACCATCTACGCCCACGGCATCATCAAGGACGGACTCATTGAGGCACGCGCAAAATATCCTGACTCGAAAGAAGTCGATTACATCTGTTCGTTCATCGAGTCGTCGAAGAGAGGCATCATTCGTTGAAGTAAATAGGAAGCACGTCAGAAGTCATTTGAACAGTAAGACGCTCATAGTCATCACCGGCCCGACGGCCGTCGGCAAGACGGCGCTGTGCATGGGGCTTGCCAATCATCTTGGCATACCTATCATCAATGCCGACAGCCGGCAGATATACGGCGAGCTGAAAATAGGGACAGCCGCACCTACCGAAGCTCAACTGCGGCAGGTGCGGCATTATTTCGTGGGAACCCTGCGACTGACCGACTACTACAGTGCCTCAATGTATGAAGAGCAGGTCATCAGCCTGCTCGGTGAGCTGTTCCGCACAGACGACTATGCGCTGATGACGGGCGGCAGCATGATGTATATCGACGCCGTATGCAACGGAATCGACGAACTGCCCACCGTAGATGACGCCACACGCGACACGCTGAAGCGCCGTCTGGCCGACGAGGGGCTGGAAAGTCTCTGCGAAGAGCTGCGTTGGCTCGACCCAGAGCACTATGAAACGGTGGACCGCCACAACCCGCGGCGGGTGCTGCACGCACTCGAGATATGCCACATGACGGGGAAGACCTACACGTCGTTCCGCAGAAACGAGCGCAAGGAGCGCCCATTCCGCATCGTGAAGATTGTCCTGACGCGACCACGCGACATCATCTACGAACGCATCAATGCACGGGTGGACCAGATGATGGCCGACGGACTGCTGGAAGAGGCGCGCCGCCTCTATCCGCTGCGGCATCTCAATGCACTCAACACCGTGGGCTACAAGGAGATGTTTGCATATCTTGACGGCACGTGGAGCCTGGAAGAGGCCGTTGAGCGCATGAAGGGAAACACCCGCCGCTATGCCCGCAAGCAATTGACGTGGTTTAAGCGCGACCCCGAAGTGACATGGGTGGAGCTTGACAACAACCAAGAGCATAACGGCACGGAAAGAATCATTCAACTGATTAACCAATGAACAATAACGACATGAATGAAGACGAAGAGAGAATACCCGACAGGAAGGAACGCATCGTGCTCCTGCTGAAGAAGATATGGGCACACGTCAGAAAGGGATTGGGCATCACCGCCACATGGTATGCAGGGCTGTACAAAGGACGGCCGTGGTATATCAAGACACTGACGGCCATCGTCTCGCTCATCGTTGCCTTCATACTCTATCTGGGAGCTGTCGACATCAATTTTCTGGGGCTCTTCGGCAAATCGCCAAGCATGAGCACCATCAAGAACACACGCCCGGCGCAGGCCTCTGAGATATACAGTGCCGACGGCATGCTCATCGGAAAATTCTTCAGCGAAAACCGCACGCCGGTAAAATACGACGAGGTGAACCCCGTGTTCTGGCATGCCCTGATTGACACTGAAGACGAGCGTTTCTACCGGCATTTCGGCATCGACTTCCCCGCCTTCTTCGCTGCCCTGAAAGACTTCGTGATGCACAGCGAAGCCCGTGGTGCCTCGACCATCACCCAGCAACTGGCCAAGAACCTGTTTCGGGTGCGCACAGAATACTCCACCGGCTATCTGGGAAAAGTGCCCGGACTGAAGATTATCATTCAGAAGAGCAAGGAGTGGGTCACGGCACTGAAACTGGAGTTCAACTTCTCCAAGCAGGAAATACTCACAATGTATGCCAACACTGTCGACTTCGGCTCCAACTCGTATGGCATCAAAACGGCTTGTAAGACCTACTTCGGCACAACGCCCAAGGAGTTGAAGGCTGAGCAGGCAGCCGTACTGGTGGGCATGCTGAAGGCCACCACGACCTATAACCCGCGCCTGCACCCGGAGAACAGCATGCAGCGCCGCAACGTGGTGCTCGACAACATGCTGGCCCACGGCCATATCACCAAGCTGGCCTGCGACACGCTGAAGTCGGCGCCCATAGAACTCGACTATTATGTGGAGAGGGTATATGACGGCGAGGCCACCTATTTCCGCGAAGCTGTGGCCAACGACGTGAAAGAATGGTGCCGCGACAACGGCGTAGACCTCTACACCAGCGGCCTGAAGATATACACCACCATCGACATGCGCATGCAGAAGTATGCCGAGAAGGCCGCCATGAACCACATGAAGAGCCTGCAGAAAAGGTTCAACGAGCACTGGGGCGATGTGAATCCCTGGCAGGATGAGCACCATCAGGAGCTGCCTCAGTTTATTGAGAACATTGCCAAGCGGCTGCCCGTCTACAAATATCTGCAGAAGAAGTTCCCCAATGCCCCCGACTCCATCTGGAAGCACCTCAACACGCCCCACCCCGTGAAGTTGTTCAGCTACGACGGAAAAATCGACGCACAGATGAGCACGCTCGACTCCATCCGCTACATGGAGCATTTCCTGCACTGCGGCTTCATCGCCATGGAGCCGCAGACGGGCCACGTGAAAGCATGGGTGGGCGACATCGACTTCGACACATGGAAATACGATAAGGTGACGGCCACCCGCCAGCCAGGCTCCACTTTCAAGCTTTTCGTCTATACCGAGGCCATGAACCAAGGGCTCACCCCGTGCGACCGGCGCACCGACTCGCCACTGGGTCTGAAGGTATGGAGCCCCGTCTATAAGAAGCAGATATACTGGTCGCCAAGCAATGCCAACGGCTACTTCACCTATGCCAACATGACACTGAAGAGGGCCTTCGCCCGAAGCGTCAACTCGGTGGCCGTGAAGCTCGGACAGGAGCTCGGCATCGACCGCGTGGCCCATACGGCCCACCAGATGGGCATCAAGAGCAAGCTCGAAGAGACCCCCGCGCTGGCCTTGGGTGCCGGCGACGTCAGTCTGGAAGAGCTGGTGAGCTCCTACTGCACGGTGGTAGACGACGGCAAGGCCCACACGCCCGTGCTGGTAGTGCGCATCCTCGACCATGAGGGCAACGAGATTTACCATGCCGACGAGAAGCCCCGCCAGGCTATCAGCTACCGCACCGCCTTCTTCATGCAGCAGCTGCTCATGGGCGGAATGCAAGAGCCCGGCGGCACCAGCCAGGGCCTGTGGCGCTTCGTCAGGCCCTTCAGCGACACCGACTTCGGCGGCAAGACGGGCACCACCAACAACCACTCCGATGCCTGGTTTGTGGGCATCAGCCCGCGCCTGGTGTGCGGCACGTGGGTAGGCGGCGAGTACCGCGCCATCCATTTCCGCACCGGCGCCCTCGGACAAGGCAGCCGCGCCGCCATGCCTATCTGCGGACAGTTCCTCGAATCGGTGCTGAGCGACCCGAAGTTTAAGAAGTATCGCACCAAATTCAAGCCGCCTCACGACGAGAATATAGAGGAGAGCATGTATCTGCAGTGTACATACAACTACAGCAACTATGACAATGACGACGACAGCCTGGTGTATTTCCCGGCAGCCGTCAACTATCCGGAGAAGGAGAGCACCAGCGCCCCCGCCTCACTCGACCAGCCTGAACTGCCTGCCACCATCGAGCCAAAGAACAGTGAAGAAAAAACAGCAGGACAAGAGTAAGAATGGAACTGGATCTGGACAACAAAGAGTGGCAAGACGCACTGCAGATAGTCAACTTCACACGTCGTTCGCTCTTCCTCACAGGAAAGGCGGGCACGGGTAAGTCGACGTTTCTGAGGTACGTGGCACAAAATACGAAAAAGAAACATGTCATTCTGGCTCCTACCGGCATTGCTGCCATCAATGCAGGCGGCTCGACGCTTCACAGCTTTTTCAAACTGCCGTTTCACCCGTTGCTGCCCAACGACGTGAACTACGACCGCCGCCACATCAAAGAAACCCTGAAATACACCAGTGCCCAGCGTAAGCTGCTGCGCGAAATAGAACTCATCATCATCGACGAGATATCGATGGTGAGGGCTGACATCATCGACTTCATCGACAAAGTGCTGCGCATCTACACCCGCAGCTACGAGCCCTTCGGCGGCAAGCAACTGCTACTCGTGGGCGACATATACCAGCTGGAGCCCGTGGTGAAGGAGGAAGACCGCCAGCTGCTGCGCCCTTTCTACCAAAGTGCCTACTTCTTCAACGCCAAGGTATGGCAGCAGATGCAACTGGTGTCGATAGAGCTGCGCAAAGTATACCGACAGAAAGACGACCTCTTCATTGCCATGCTCGACCGCATACGCCAAAACCAAGCCACACAGCACGACCTCGGGACTCTGAACAAGCGGGTACATGCAAAGACAGAAACAAAGACGTCAGGTCTTCGCATCACCCTGGCCACTCGTCGCGACACCGTGGACTACATCAATGAGGAGCAGCTGAAAAATCTGCCCGGGCAGCCTTCTGTCTTCTTCGGCACCGTGAAGGGCGAGTTTCCCGAGAGCTCCTTCCCCACCCCGCAGGAACTGAAGATAAAAGCTGGAGCACAGGTCATCTTCATCAAGAACGACAAAGAGAAACGATGGGTGAACGGCACGCTGGGCACCATCACCGAGATTGACGAGGAGGCAGGCATTATTGCCATCACTACTGAAGACGGGGCCGACTACCCCGTGGAGCGTGAGGTATGGGAGAACACACGCTACTCATTCAACGAGAAAGAGCAGCGCATCGAAGAACAACTGCTCGGCACCTATGAGCAGTTCCCCATCCGGCTGGCATGGGCCATCACCGTGCACAAAAGCCAGGGGCTGACGTTCAGCCAAGTAAACATCGACTTCACTGGCGGTGCCTTCGCAGGCGGACAAACCTATGTGGCCCTGTCGCGCTGCACATCCATCGAAGGCATCACGCTGATGGCTCCCATTCGCCAGCAAGACATCTTCGTCAAGGCTGAGGTGGTGCAGTTTGCACGCCACTACAACGACCCCACCGCAATCGGGCAGGCCTTGCAGGAAGGCAAGGCCGACCGCGAGTACCACGATGCCGTCAAAGCCTTCGACAAGGGCAACTTCCAATCTTTCCTCGACAATTTCTTCAAAGCCATCCACAGCCGCTACGATATAGAAAAGCCTGTGGCCCGCCGCTTCATACGCCGCAAACTGGAGATTATCAACCGGCAGAAAGCCGAGATTGAGCAACTGAAAGCCGAGAAAGCCGAGCGCAACAAAATGCTGAAGCGGCTGGCCGCCGAATATGTGCTGATGGGTCGCGAATGTGAACGCGAGCACATGACCGACGCTGCCATACGCAACTATGAAAAGGCACTGGAGCTTTATCCTGACGCCACCGATGCCCAGCGCAGGCTCAAGAAGCTAAAGAAACAATAATTTTACTACAGATTTGCATCGCCAAAGACCAACGGCACAGCGATGCCAACGAAATGATTATCCACTTTTTCCTGTTTCACACACTCATTTTTGTGCATCTTGACACAAATCAAAAAGTTGTGTGCCCACACACTAAAAAAAACAAAAAATAATCAGTAAAAAGTTTGCGCGGTTCGGAAAAAAGGACTAACTTTGCAATCGTTATCCTGAAAACAATCTTTTTACCTTAAAAGAACTAATACCTATTGAAGATAGAAGCGATTGACTGTGAAGTCCGTCGCTTTTTGTTTTATTTAGCCACAGCCCCCCAAAAAACGTTAAACTTTACTAAACATTGATTTGTTTTCTATTCACCACTTTCGTATTTCACCTAAAAATAGTACCTTTGCACCCCGAAATGAGTCCGTGGAGGCAGGGTGAAGTGTGTACGGACGTACACCGCCTCGCGGAAAAACCCCTAAATACAAATAAAAAGCAATGTACGCAATTGTAGAAATCCAGGGTCAGCAGTTCAAGGTCGAGGAGGGCAAGAAGCTCTTCGTTCACCACATCAAGGACGTGGAAGCCGGCAAGACTGTTGAGTTTGACAAGGTGCTGCTCGTTGATGCCGAGGGCACAGTCAAGGTAGGCGCACCCACCGTAGACGGTGCAAAGGTAGTATGTGAAGTAGTGAATCCGCTCGTGAAGGGCGACAAGGTGATTGTCTTCAAGATGAAGCGCCGCAAGGACTCTCGCAAGAAGAACGGGCACCGCGAACAGTTCACTCAGGTAGAAGTTAAACAAGTAATCGCTTAAAGGAGGACCCGCATTATGGCACATAAAAAAGGTGTAGGTAGTTCTAAGAACGGCCGCGAGAGTGCATCTCAGCGACTTGGCGTGAAAATCTGGGGTGGCCAGAAAGTGCAGGCAGGCAACATCATCGTTCGCCAGCGTGGCTCGAAGCACAATCCCGGTAACGGCGTTGCTATGGGTAAGGACGACACGCTGTATGCCCTCATCGACGGCACCGTGAATTTCCACAAAGGCAAGCACGACAAGAGCGTTGTTTCAGTTATTCCTAACGCTGAGGCCTAAAAACACTTACAAACAAACACTTATTCCAAACAAACAACAGAACCCCAGAGCTTCGGCTCTGGGGTTTCTGCTTTTTATAAGGCCTGTCGGGGGGGGACCTATGTGGCTTTACAGCTTCACTGACTTTTTAGCGGGGCTACTTTCATTCTGCAGACGGTCGAGGGCAGTAACGACGTAGGTATACTTTTGCGTTCCATCCTGATAAGGCAGTTTCCAGAATGTCTGCGGAGTGACGGCCACAATCTTCGAAGGGTCGTCGGTATTCACTCTTTCGTCCTTTTCGAAACGGTACACCACATACTTCGTAGCCTTGTCGCCCCACTTCTTGCCACGAGGAGCCGTCCAGAAGAGCACATATCCGTCGCTGGTCCACACAGGCTTCACCTTGCGCGGTTTCTTAGGCGCCTTGCCGTCGATAAACTTCATCTGCGGGTGCAAGGCGGGGTAGCGCCAGTAGTTTTTCTTCAGCATAGTGGCATAGTTGCCAGTATTGTCAACGGCGGCCTTGGCATACCACAGCACGGTGCCCTTCACCGCCAGCATCTGCTGGTGCAGGCGGTGCTTGGCAGGCTGCTGGTTCTGAGCAGGATTCTGGGGGTCGGCAGCCTTCACGGTGCGCTCAATGTCTTCACCGATGAAAAGCGGGCGACCGGCAGCATGCTGATTCCACCAGCGTATCAGCGTGTCATAGTCGGCGGCTTTGTTGCCTATCTCCCAGTAAATCTGCGGCACGCAGTAGTCAAGCCAGCCATTGTTCACCCATAGCAGCACGTCAGCATAGAGGTCGTCATAATTTTGCAGCCCGTTGGTGTCGCTGCCAATGGGCGAATTTCTCTTGTTGCGATAGATGCCGAAGGGCGAGATGCCCACTTTCACCCATGGCTTGGCAGCATGCACCGTCTCATAGAACTGCTTGATAAAGAGATTGACATTGTAGCGCCGCCAATCGCCTCGGTCCTTTATTCCATTAGAATAGAGCCTATACTGTGCATCGTCGGGCACGGACAGGCCTGGCACGGGGTAAGGATAGAAGTAGTCGTCCATGTGAATGCCGTCGATGTCGTAACGCGTCACTATGTCGCGGGCCACCGAACATATATAATCGCGGTTTTCGGGTATGCCGGGATTAAGGATGAGCAGGTCGTCGTAGCTGAAGCAGCGTTCCGGATGGGTGATGCCCACATGGGTAGCAGCCAGCGCATTGGTGCCTTTGGTCTTCGCCCTGTAGGGATTGATCCATGCATGCAGCTCCATGCCACGTGCGTGGCATTGGTCGATCATCCACTGCAGGGGGTCCCAGAAAGGTGACGGCGCCTTGCCCTGTTGCCCGGTGAGGAAGCGGCTCCACGGCTCAATCAGGCTGGGATAGAGCGCGTCGCATTCCGCGCGTACCTGGAAGATGACGGCATTGACGCCCATCTGCTGCAGCTCGTTGAGCTGATAGGTAAGCGTCTGTTGCATGGCCTGCGTAGACATGCCCTGAAACTGTCCGTTGACACACTGAATCCATGCACCGCGAAATTCTCTTTTCACCTGCGCCTTCACATGGCAGAAAGCCAGCAGACACAGGACAGCTATCAGGGTTGCCCGCCATGGGTACCCACTCAATCGTTTTGTTCTCATTGTACTACTATCTATGATTAGGTTGTTAAATTGACGATTACTCACTCAGTATCTCATACAGCCTGCCCGTCCAGTCCTCGCCGTTGGCCGGACAATAGGTGCGCATGCCTATCTGGCTGGCCACGGCCACGTTGCGCGGACCGTCGTCGAGGAACAGACATTCCGATGGTGACGTCTGTTCGGCAATGAGCACCTTGCGGAAGAAAGTCTCATCGGGCTTCAGAGCCTTCATCTCGTAGCTCATGTAGACGGCATCGAGATAATCGGCCAACGAATGGCCATGGCCATCAAAACTCGACGACAAGATGACCGACATGACGAAAGGATTGGTGTTTGAAAGGAGCACAAGCCGATAGCCCTTGCGGCGCAAGTCGGCCAGCGCATCAAGGTTGCGTTGCGGCACCTCTTTGAAATAGCCCAGCCAAGCATGGCGGCACTGCTCGAAGGTGAGTTCCCTGCCTACCATTCTGCTCAGTTTTTTCTGAAAAGTCACGGCGTCGATGTCGCCCTTTTCCAGTTGTCCGAAGATACCACGCTGCGTGTAGGAGTCGAGATGCTGCTCAGCATCTTTCAGACCAAGAGCCTTGAAACGCCGCAGCGCCTCGTCAGGCCCGAGAGTTATGATGACACCTCCCATGTCGAAAATAATAGTCTTGATCACGATAGAATGCGGTTGAATTGAAGAAAAATGTAGAATAGTTAGTTATTATGTGTCGGCAAGTCACTTGTAGCTCTTCATTACCCTGTCCATCTCCCGACGGTCTTCTTTCTCCTTCAGCGTCTGACGTTTGTCGTAGGCTTTCTTACCCTTGCACAGGGCTATGTCGACCTTGGCACGCCCGTGGTCGTCGATGAACACGAGCGTAGGCACGATGGTATAGCCCGTCTGCTTGGTGGCGCTCTCCAGCCGGCCGATTTCACGACGTGTGAGCAGCAGTTTGCGGTCGCGCTTTTGCTCGTGGTTGTTATACGAACCGTAGAAGTAAGGACTGATGCTCATGCCCTTCACCCACAACTCGCCGCGGATGATGGTACAATAGGTGTCGACGAGCGATGCCTTGCCAGCTCGTATCGACTTTATTTCGGTGCCGGTGAGCACGATGCCGGCAGTAAACTCCTCGATGAAGAAATATTCAAACGCGGCCTTCCGGTTTTTTATCTGTACAGGGCTCTTCTTGCGGAGCTCCTCTTGCTGCTTGTTCATGTCAGTCTGTCTGCTTAAGGCACAATTGTGCAGAATTTCTCAATGTTGTTATCAACGTAGTGGGCTATCTGTCGAGTCCACTCCTCTTCGTTCTCCACGAACTCGTCGTCGTAGTCGTCAAACTGCGGGAAGCGTTCGAACAGAGCCATAAACTCGTCGTCCGTGCAGTCTTGCTCCAGCGCATCACGATGCTCAAGCCACAGCGAATGCACCTCGTAGAGCATCTTTGAAAGCTCGTGCATGCCCCACATCTTGTTCAATGCCTTGGCAAAGGGATTCTTGAAGATGAAGGGACCATAGCCATTGTGTATCAGCTGGATAAAGCCTCCGTCCATCACTTCCTGATGGAGCGTGTCCCAGCAGAGCAGAGTCATCTGGTCGGCATTCAGCAGGCCCATGGTCTCGGCAGTAGGTTCGCCGCCAATGGCGTCGCGTATGGCATCGATAAACACCTGCAGAAAGGCGTCGATACCCTCGAGTGCAGCCTGGCTCAGCTGCTGGTCTTTTATTGCAATTTGTTTCATGCGGTGCAAAGGTACAAAGAAAAAACGGAATTACCAAACATCATGCCCTACGAAATTGACGAGAGACATGCACATCACTGCGGCACCATACACGCACAACTCTGCCGTATTTAGGGCTAAAGCAGGTAGCAACAAAGGCCTGAACGCCAACCATTCAGGGCCTCTACGCCACGCATTTCGGTCCCAAATGCACCGGTTCCGCCTGTTGGTCAGGGCGCTTCAGCGACATTGAAATTGTGTTAAAACGACACTTTAGTGCTGGCAAGATTTGGAAAATTGGAAATAAATGTGTAACTTTACACCCAAAAAATCAAAGCAACCATAACTAAAAGCATTATTCAGAAGAAAATGAAAGCAATGAAGACTCTCATGGGACTCGGTGCTGCAGCACTGGTTCTGGCAGCCTGCACAGGCGCCAAAGAGCAGAACGCGGGGCTGACCCTCTCAGGGCTCGACGCCGCAAGGTTCGACACCGTCATCAACGAAAAACCCGTAGGGCTCTACGTTCTGAAGAACGAAGCAGGCATGGAGGCATGCATCACTAACTACGGGGGCCGCGTGGTGAGCCTGATGGTGCCCGACCGTGACGGCAAGCTGACCGACGTGGTGCTGGGCTACGACAATGTGGAGCAGTATGCCGATGCCGAGCACTTCGGCAGTGACTTCGGCGCCTCTATCGGGCGCTACGCCAACCGCATCAAGAACGGCCAGATGAAGGTGGGCGGCGAACTGGTGCAGCTGCCTCAGAACAATTTCGGCCACTGTCTGCACGGCGGCCCCACGGGGTGGCAGTATCAAGTGTATGACGCTGAGCAGACAGACCCGCAGACGCTGAAGCTGACTCTTGTCAGCCCCGACGGCGACAACAATTTCCCTGGCACGGTGACAGCTACCGTGACCTATACCCTGACGGCCGACAATGCGCTCGACATCAAGATGGAAGCCGAGACCGACAAGGAGACTGTGGTGAACATGACCAACCACTCGTACTTCAATCTGAACGGCGACCCCACGCAGCCTGCCATGGACATGGTGCTCTACATCAACGCCGACAAGTTTACGCCCTCTGACTCCACCTTCATGCCAACAGGCGAGGTGCGCGACGTGACAGGCACGCCTATGGATTTCCGCACACCCCACGCCATCCAGGACTCGCTGCGCATGGATGACGAGCAGGTGCGCTTCGGCAATGGCTTCGACCACAACTGGATACTGAATACCAACGGCGACGACACACAAGTGGCTGCATCACTCTATTCGCCCAAGACCGGCATTCTGCTCGAGGCCTACACCAACGAGCCCGGCATGCAGGTTTACACCGGCAACTTCCAGGGCATCGACGGTGAGCAGGACAAGGTGCGCAAGGGCGGCGTGAAGTATCCGCAGCGCCCCTCGGTATGTCTGGAGAGCCAGAAGTATCCCGACTCGCCAAACCATCCTGAGTGGCCCAGCCCCTACCTGAAGCCCGGCGAGAAGTATATGAGCCATCTGGTGTTTAAATTCTCGGTGAGATAAGAAAAGCCTACCCCAAACCCTCCCAATGGGGAGGTGAATATCAAAGCAAACATAATAATAACATTAATAATAACTAAAAAAAATGCCTGCCATCAAACACTATGTGTAACCAGACTCCACACCTTTGGGGAGGAGTTGGGGGGTGGGCCTCATTTTTCTCATTATGCAATTTTTAGATTGGATTGTCATCGCGGTGTTTGCATGCGCACTGGTTGGCATTGTGTTATGGGTCATCAGCCAGAAAAACAACAACTCGGCTGACTATTTTCTCGGCGGTAAGGATGCTACGTGGATTGCCATCGGTGCATCAATCTTCGCCTCAAATATTGGTAGCGAGCACCTCATCGGACTGGCTGGCGCAGGCGCTTCGAGCGGCATGGCCATGGCCCACTGGGAGATACAGGGCTGGATGATTCTGATATTGGGATGGGTGTTCGTGCCCTTCTATACGCGATCCATGGTCTACACCATGCCCGAGTTTCTGGAGCGCCGCTACAACACGCAGAGCCGCACCATTCTGAGTGTCATCTCGCTCATCAGCTACGTGCTGACGAAGGTGGCCGTGACGGTATATGCCGGCGGTCTGGTGTTCCAGCAAGTGTTTGGCATCAAAGAGCTCTGGGGCATCGACTTCTTCTGGATTGCAGCCATCGGCCTGGTAATCATCACGGCCCTCTACACCATCTTCGGCGGCATGAAGAGCGTGCTCTACACCTCGGTGCTGCAGACACCTATCTTATTATTAGGTTCACTCATCATCCTCGTGCTGGGCTTCAAGGCTCTGGGCGGCTGGGACCAGATGATGACCATCTGCGGTGCCGTAGACGCCAATGAGTACGGCGACAAGATGACGTCGCTCATCCGCGACAACCGCGACCCGCAGTATCCCTGGCTGGGAGCACTGATCGGCTCGGCCGTCATCGGCTTCTGGTACTGGTGTACCGACCAGTACATCGTGCAGCGCGTGCTCTCGGGCAAGGATGAGAAGGAAGCCCGCCGCGGTACCATCTTCGGTGCCTATCTGAAGCTGCTGCCCGTGTTCTTGTTCCTCATCCCCGGCATGATTGCCTTCGCCATGAGCCAGAAGGGCATCACCCTGCCCAATGGCGAGGTGTTTGCACTCTCCACCCCCGATGCAGCCTTCCCCACCCTCGTGGCAAAGCTGCTGCCGGCCGGTGTGAAGGGTCTGGTGGTGTGCGGCATTCTGGCAGCCCTGATGTCGTCGCTGGCATCGCTGTTCAACTCGTCGGCCATGCTCTTCACCATCGACTTCTGGAAGCGTCTGAAGCCCGAGACACCTGAGAAGCAGCTGGTGCGCATCGGACAGATAGCCACCGTGGTCATCGTGATACTGGGCATTCTGTGGATACCCATCATGCGCTCCGTAGGCAACGTGCTCTACAATTACCTGCAGGACGTGCAGTCGGTACTGGCTCCCGGCATCGCCGCAGCCTTCCTGCTCGGCATCTGCTGGAAGCGGGCCTCGGCCAAGGGTGGCATGTGGGGTCTGCTCTCGGGTATCATTATCGGTCTGACCCGCCTGGGCGCCAAGGTCTACTACAGCAACACGCCCGACGCCCCCTCGTCGTGGTTCAAGGCCGTGTTCTACGACTTCAACTGGCTGTTCTTCTGCGGCGCCATGCTGGTGGTGTGCTGCCTCATTGTCATCGTGGTGTCGCTGTGCACCGAAGCTCCCGACGAGAAGAAGAT
Source organism: Prevotella sp. (assembly GCA_017934525.1). Taxonomy (GTDB): domain Bacteria; phylum Bacteroidota; class Bacteroidia; order Bacteroidales; family Bacteroidaceae; genus Prevotella. The sequence goes on along the minus strand of JAGBJJ010000028.1, from coordinate 19,618 downwards.
TCAGGGTCTGGTGTTCGGCACCTCTACACCTGAGCAGCGGGCCGCCACGCGAGCATCGTGGAATGGTTGGGACATATTCCACACGGTAGTGATTCTGGGCTTCACCGTGGCATTCTACATTTATTTCTGGTGATAAACAGTGCTTGCAGCCCGCGGTGGGCTGCAAGCCATGATTTGCAGAGACATGACATTCTATAAAGAATATGAAAAGGTCTGGGTGGCGGTCGACGTGATTATCTTCGGCTTCGACGATGGAAAGCTGAAGATACTCATCGGCCGACGCCAGATGGACCCTGGCCGCGGCGAATGGAGCCTCTACGGAGGATTTGTAGGCAATAACGAGAGCGTCGACGAAGCTGCTGAGCGCGTGCTGTACAGCCTGACAGGCTTGCGTCGCCTCTACATGCGTCAGGTGGGGGCCTTCGGCGCCGTCGACCGCGACCCTGGCGAACGAGTTGTCTCCATTGCCTACTACGCCCTGATCAACGTGGCCGATTACGACGAGCAGTTGCGTCTGGAGCACGGTCTGGAGTGGGTCGACGTGAAACACATTCCTACGCTCTACTCCGACCATAATGACATGACACAACAGGCCCTCAAGAAGATGCGGCAGAAAATAAAGACCGAGCCCATCAGTTTCCGGCTGCTGCCGCCGCTCTTCACCCTCACCCAGCTGCAAAAGCTCTATGAAGCCGTGCAGGGCGAAGAGGTGGACAAACGCAACTTCCGCAAGCGCGTGAAGGAGATGGACTTCATCGAAAAGACCGAACTGATCGACAAGTCGCACTCTAAGCGTGGTGCCGCTCTCTACCGCTTCAACCGCAGGACCTACAACGAGGACCCGAATTTCAAACTATGAAACAATATTAAACTCAACGTCAGAAAGAAATGTTAGAAGAACTCAAACAGAAAGTATTCAAGGCCAACCTTGACCTGGTCAGGCAGGGCCTCGTCATATTCACCTGGGGCAACGTCAGCGGCATCGACCGCGAGCAGGGCCTGGTGGTCATAAAGCCATCGGGCGTCAGCTACGACGAGATGAAGGCCGACGACATGGTTGTTGTCAGCCTTGAGACGGGCAAGGTCGTCGAGGGTGAGCTCAATCCCTCATCCGACACGCCCACTCACCTTATTTTATATAAGGCCTTCCCCAACATCCAGGGCGTCGTGCACACCCACTCCACCTATGCCACGGCATTCGCCCAAGCCGGGCGCGACATACCTAACATCGGCACCACCCACGCCGACTATTTCTATCAGGACATACCCTGCACGCGCGACATGACCGAAGCCGAGGTGAAGGGCCAGTATGAACTGGAGACGGGCAACGTTATCGTCGACGAGTTTCTGAATCGCCGCAAAATCAATCCTGACCACACGCCCGGCGTGCTGGTAAAGAACCACGGCCCGTTCTCGTGGGGAACATCACCCGACAACGCCGTATACAATGCCAAGGTGATGGAGCAGTGCGCCAAAATGGCCTTCATTGCCTTCTCGGTAAACCCCGACACGACGATGAACCCGCTGCTCATCGAGAAGCACTACATGCGCAAGCATGGTCCTAACGCCTACTATGGGCAGCGTAAGCACTGACCAAGCCATTAAGGAAAGAATTAACAAATAATAATTAACAACGATAAACGATAAAAGACAGACGGCAACAAAATGCCTGTTGTCAACTATCAATTATCAATCAAAAAAATTAAAACTATGTTTGAAAACTTAGAACTTTGGTGGGTAACTGGCGCTCAGCTCCTGTACGGAGGCGACGCCGTGGTAGCCGTCGACGGACACTCGAAGGAGATGGTCGACGGACTGAATAACAGCGGTATCATTCCCATTAAGATTGTTTATAAAGGTACAGCCAACTCCTCGAAGGAGGTAGAGGCCGTGATGAAGGCTGCCAACAACGACGAGAAGTGCGTGGGCATCATCACCTGGATGCACACCTTCTCACCTGCCAAGATGTGGATCAAGGGTCTGCAGGCCCTGCAGAAGCCACTGCTCCACTTCCACACACAGTATAACGCCGAAATTCCCTGGGACACCATGGACATGGACTTCATGAACCTGAACCAGAGCGCTCACGGCGACATTGAGTTCGGCCACATCTGCACCCGCATGCGTGTGGCCCGCAAGGTCGTCTGTGGCTACTGGAAGGACGAGGCTGCACAGCGTCAGATTGCCGTCTGGGCTCGCGTAGCTGCCGGTGTGGCCGATGCAAAACGGGTTCGCTGCCTGATGTTCGGCATGAACATGAACAACGTGGCCGTGACCGACGGTGACCGCGTGGAGTTCGAGCAGCGCATGGGCTATCATGTAGACTACTATCCCGTATCTTCGCTGATGGAGTATTTCAAGAGAGTGACCGACAAGGAAGCCGACGAGCTCGTCGAGGAGTATAAACGACTCTACACCATCAAGATTGATGAGAGCGGCGAGCAAGTTTACTGGGAGAAGGTGAAGAACGCAGCCAAGGCTGAGATTGCCCTGCGCCGCGTGCTGAAGGATGAGGGCGCCACCGCCTTCACCACCAACTTCGATGACCTTGGCGATGCCGACATCGACGACCCCAACTTCCTGGGCTTCGACCAGATTCCTGGCCTTGCCTCGCAGCGCTTGATGCAGGAAGGCTATGGCTTCGGCGCCGAAGGCGACTGGAAGACGGCTTGCCTCTACCGCACGCTGTGGGTCATGCAGCAGGGCATGCCGTGCGGCTGCTCGTTCCTCGAAGATTACACGCTGAACTTTGCCGGTGACCGCTCGTCGTGCCTGCAGAGTCACATGCTCGAAGTCTGCCCCCTTATCGCCACCGACAAGCCCAAACTGGAGGTACACTTCCTCGGCATCGGCATACGCAAGCAGCAGACCGCCCGTCTGGTCTTCACCTCGAAGACTGGCCGTGGCATCAAGGCTACTGTCGTTGACTTAGGCAACCGTTTCCGTCTCATCTCGCAGGAGGTAGAGTGCATCGAGCCGAAACCTATGCCTCATCTGCCCGTGGCCTCAGCCCTTTGGGTCCCCCAGCCCACATTCGAGATCGGGGCCGGCGCATGGATTCTGGCCGGTGGCACGCACCACAGCGCCTTCTCCTACGACATCACCGAGGAGTATTGGGACGACTTCGCAGAGATGCTCGGCATTGAATATGTCCGCATCAACAAGGATACGAAGACCGCCGACTTCAAGCAGCAGCTTCGCAACAACGAGGTCTACTTCATGCTCAACAAGGCACTCCGTTAACATAAGTGAGAAATGAAAAAGGAGAATCTTTCTTTTTCATTTCTCACTTTCCATTTACTTTCCTCTTTCAAACAAAAATTATGACCGCAAAACAAACCATAGAACAGGGACGGGCCATCCTTGGCATAGAGTTCGGCTCTACTCGCATCAAGGCTGTGCTCATCGACGAGCAGAACAAGCCCATAGCCCAAGGCTCGCACGAGTGGGAGAACCAGCTCATTGACGGACTCTGGACCTACAGCATCGACGCCATCTGGCAAGGACTGCAGGATTGCTATGCCGACCTGCGCAAAGATGTGCGCCGACAGTATGACTGCGAGATAGAGACACTGGCCGCCATCGGCTTCTCGGCCATGATGCATGGCTATATGGCCTTCAACCAAGACCAGCAGATTCTCGTGCCCTTCCGTACCTGGCGAAATACCAACACGGGCAAGGCTGCCGCCGAACTGTCGAAACTCTTCAACTACAACATTCCCCTGCGCTGGAGCATCTCACACCTCTATCAGTGTATCCTCGACAATGAAAAGCATGTAAAAGACATCAAGTATCTGACCACCCTGGCAGGCTATGTGCACTGGCAACTCACCGGTGAGTTCGTACTTGGTGTGGGCGATGCCTCAGGCATGTTGCCCGTAGACCCGACCACGAAGACTTACGATGCCACGATGGTCAGCAAATTCGATGAGCTCGTGGCCCCACGCGGCTATTCATGGCGGCTGCTCGACATCCTGCCTAAGTCGCTGAACGCGGGCGAGAACGCCGGCATGCTCACTGAGAAAGGCGCTAGCCTGCTCGACCCCTCCGGCCATCTGCAGGCCGGCTGCCCTCTCTGCCCGCCCGAGGGCGACGCCGGCACCGGTATGGTGGCCACAAATGCTGTCCGCCAGCGCACGGGCAACGTCTCGGCCGGCACGTCGTCGTTCTCGATGATTGTGCTCGAGAAGCCTCTCTCAAAGCCCTATGAGCCTATCGACATCGTCACCACACCCGATGGTTCGCTTGTGGCTATGGTCCACTGCAACAACTGCACCAGCGATATCAACGCCTGGGTTGGACTCTTCCGCGAGTTTCAGCAGCTCATGGGCATGCCTGTCGACATGAACGAGCTCTACACCCGTCTCTTTGGTGCCGCCCTCGAAGGCGACGCCGACTGCGGCGGACTGATGGCCTACAACTACGTGTCGGGCGAGCCCGTCATGGGCCTCACCGACGGCCGTCCACTCTTCGTGCGCTCGGCTGCCGACAAGTTCTCGCTGGCCAACTTCATGCGTGCCCAGCTCTACGGTGCCATTGGCGTGCTGAAGGTGGGCAACGACATTCTGTTGAAACAGGAGCATGTCCGCGTCGACCGCATCACGGGCCATGGTGGCTACTTCAAGACTCCCATTGTGGGTCAGCGCATGCTGGCTGCTGCCCTCGGCTCTCCCATCTCAGTGATGGAGACCGCCGGCGAAGGCGGCGCCTGGGGCATCGCCTTGCTGGCCGCCTACCTTATATATAATAATAAGGTGAAGGCTTGTCCTCTGCCTGAGTATCTCGACGAGGTGGTGTTTGCCGGCAACACCGGCACGAGCATAGCTCCCACGCCCGAGGACATCGAAGGCTTCAACCGCTACATCGAGTCCTACACCCAGTGTCTGCCCATCGAGCAGCAGGCCGTAGAGAGCAAGAAATGAATGAGTAATGATGAATGAGTAAATGATGAATTATTCTCGCTTCGCTGCGATGAATAATTCATCATTTACAATATGTTAACCTACAGATACGGCCACCCTTGCCCCTCTGCCCGACAGACTCGTGCGCAGGAGCCACGTTCGGTTACCCTCACACGTGCATCGGCAATTTGCCGACACACACACAACCATATTCAACACACTCCATCTGCATGATTTTCATGAAAAACAATAGCCCCATGTGTTTTTCTACTTATAATTGGAAAGTCACCACAAGAAAATATGCAGAAAGACGCCGCCATTTCGTTTTTTTTTAGTAACTTTGCCCTCAAATCATACAAATAACAAACGAAAAACTTTTTTATGAACGACAACAAAGTAATGAACCGCGCAGCCGATAACATACGCATTCTGGCTGCTGCGATGGTTGAAAAAGCAAAGAGCGGCCACCCTGGCGGTGCCATGGGCGGTGCCGATTTCATCAACACGCTGTATAGCGAGTTCCTGGTCTACGACCCTGAAAGGCCTGAGTGGGAAGGCCGCGACCGCTTCTTCCTCGACCCCGGCCACATGGCGCCCATGCTCTATTCCCAGCTCTGCCTCTGCGGCAAATATTCGCTCGACGACCTGCAGCAGCTGCGCCAGTGGGGCTCGGTGACGCCCGGCCACCCCGAGCGCTGTGTGGCACGCGGCATCGAGAACACCTCCGGTCCTCTTGGCCAGGGTCACACGTTTGCCGTGGGTGCCGCCATCGCCGCTAAATTCCTGAAGGCTCGTCTGGGCAACGTGATGAACCAGACCATCTATGCCTACATCAGCGACGGCGGCGTGCAGGAAGAAATCTCGCAGGGCGCTGGCCGTATCGCCGGCAACCTGGGGCTCGACAACCTCATCATGTTCTACGATGCCAACGACATACAGCTCTCCACCCGCACCGATGTGGTCACCTCTGAAGACACGGCCCGCAAGTATGAGGCATGGGGATGGTATGTGCAGAAAATCGACGGCAACGACGTCGACCAGATTCGCCAGGCTCTGCGCAATGCCCAGGCCGAGAAGGAGCGTCCCTCGCTCATTATCGGCCACTGCGTGATGGGCAAGGGTGCCCGCAAGGCTGACGGCTCGAGCTATGAGTGCAACTGCGCCACCCACGGCGCCCCCCTCGGTGGCGACAACTTCGTGGAGACGATGAAGAACCTCGGGGCCAATCCAGAGAACCCGTTCCAGATATTCCCCGAGGTGCAGGAGATGTATGCCCGTCGCCGCGAGGAGCTGAAGAAGATTGTGGCTGAGCGCTATGCCGAGAAGGCTGAATGGGCCAAGGGGCATCCCGTGCAGGCCAAGCAGCTGGAAGAGTGGTTCAGCGGCAAGGCTCCGCAGATTGACTGGACAAAGGTAGAGCAGAAGGCTGGCGCTGCCACGCGCGGTGCCTCGGCCACGGTGCTTGGCGTGCTGGCTGAGCAGGTGCCCAACATGATTGTGGCTTCAGCCGACCTGAGCAACAGCGACAAGACCGACGGTTTCCTCAAGAAGACCCACGACTTGGTGAAGGGCGACTTCACCGGTGCTTTCTTCCAGGCTGGTGTGGCCGAGCTGACCATGGCTTGCTGCTGCATCGGCATGGCCCTGCATGGCGGTGTCATCCCCGCCTGCGGTACCTTCTTCGTCTTCTCTGACTATATGAAGCCCGCCGTCCGCATGGCTGCCTTGATGGAGCTGCCTGTGAAGTTCATCTGGACCCACGACGCCTTCCGCGTCGGCGAGGACGGACCCACCCATGAGCCCGTAGAGCAGGAGGCCCAGATTCGCCTGATGGAGAAGCTGAAGAACCACAGCGGCCGCAACTCGATGCTCGTGCTGCGTCCTGCTGACGCTGAAGAAACCACCGTCTGCTGGCGCATGGCCATGGAGAACATCCTGACCCCGACGGCCCTCATCTTCAGCCGTCAGAACATTGAGAACCTGCCCGCTGGCAACGACTACTCACAGGCTGCCAAGGGTGCCTACGTCGTGGCCGGTAGCGACGAGAACTACGATGTCATCCTGCTCGCCTCTGGTTCCGAGGTGTCCACACTCGAGGCCGGTGCCAAGCTGCTGCGCCAGGACGGCGTGAAGGTGCGCCTGGTGAGCGTGCCCAGCGAGGGCCTGTTCCGCTCGCAGCCTGTGGAGTATCAGCAGAGCGTGCTGCCCGCCGGCAAGAAGAAGTTCGGCATGACCGCCGGTCTGCCCGTCACGCTCGAGGGGCTCGTCGGCAGCGACGGCAGCGTCTGGGGACTTGAGAGTTTCGGTTTCTCGGCTCCTTACAAGGTGCTCGACGAGAAACTCGGCTACAACGGTCAGAACGTCTATGAGCAGGTAAAGAAACTGCTGGCATAAAAAGAGTTAGAAATCAAACTATTAAGAGTTAGGAGTTCGCGCATGAATGAAGGAACTTCTAACTCTTCAACATAAATGACTATGGAAATAAAGACCATCGGACTGGCCAGCGACCATGCTGGCTTTGCACTGAAACAATTCGTGAAGACGTACCTGGAGGAGAAGGGGTACGACTATAAAGACTACGGCACCTATAGCGAGGAAAGCTGCGACTATCCCGACTTCGGCCATGCGCTGGCCCGCGGCATGGAGCAGGGCGAGGTGTTCCCCGGCATCGCCATCTGCGGCAGCGGCGAGGGCATCTCGATGACGCTCAATAAGCATCAGAGCATACGCGCCGGACTGTGCTGGATTCCCGAGATTGCACACCTCATCCGCCAGCACAACGATGCCAACGTGCTCGTCATGCCCGGCCGCTTTATCGGCGAGGACATGGCCCGCAAAATCATGGACGAGTTCTTCGCCACCGACTTCGAGGGCGGACGCCATCAGCGCCGCGTCGAGAAGATTCCCGTGTGAGGCTCGCCTCCCCTCTTCCGTTGAGGACAATGCCGCAACAGCGTCAGCACCACTGCAAACGCTGTTGCGGTATTTTTTTTCGCTGATGATGCGGTGGTTTCCTTATATTTTCTTGATTAATACCTGAGAAACCAATTATTTTGCTTATCTTTGCACTGAGTTATCAATAAATAAAAATCAAAGCTATGAAAAGAATTCTTGTCATGGCCATGCTGGCAATGGCGACAGTCTTGTCGATGCATGCACAGACAACCGCGACAGACTCGGCCACCGTGCGCATTGGCTACGGACACGCAGGTCAGAACGCCGTGGCCGGTGCAGTGGAAAAGGTGACCGAAGCGCGGATGAACAAAGGACTCGTCACCACGTCGCTCGACGCCCTCAGCGGACAGGCGGCCGGTGTGCAGGTGACGCCGGGCACCAATCAGGAGGCCATGATTTCAGCTGTGCGCGTACGCGGCACCACGTCGCTCACGGGCGGCAACGACCCGCTGGTCATCATCGACGGCGTCTCGTCAGACCTGGCCACGCTTTCCACTATCTATCCAGCTGACATCGAAAGCTTCACCATCCTGAAAGACGCCTCCGAGACGGCGCAGTACGGTTCGCGCGGTGCGGCGGGCGTCATCGAAGTGGCCACGAAGAAAGGACGCGCCCAGCAGTTCCACATATCCTACGACACTTCCGTGGGCTTCGAGTCGGTATGCAAACGCATCAGCATGCTTTCCGGACCGCAGTTCCGACAGGCAGCCCAGACCTTGGGACTGACCTACACTGACATGGGGGCCGACACCGACTTCCGCCGTTCTATAGAGCGCACCGGACTGGTGCAGAGCCACCATGTGGCCTTCGGCGGCGGATCAGAGAAAGCCAACTACCGCGCCTCCGTGGGCATGATGGAGCACCGCATGGTCATCGACACCTATCGTCTGCGCAACTACAACGCTAAGCTTGACATCAGCCAGAAGGCCTTCGACGACCGCCTGACCGTAGACCTGGGCATCTTCGGCTCGTTGCAGAAGACCAACGGCCTGCCCTTCAAGCAGAAGCTTTTCTACTCGGCTGCCACCTTCAACCCCACCTTCCCCGACGGGCACAACGCCGACGGTACCTACAATCAGGTGGCCGAGGCCCTTTGGATCAACAACCCCAACTCGCTGCTGCGCATGAAGCAGGACGAAGACAACGCCCACTTCAACGTACACCTCCATGCCTCAGCCAAACTGGCCAAAGGACTGATGCTCAATGGCTTTGCATCTTATTCCTACAACACTGTAGGCAATGCCCACTACTACCCCACCTTTGTCTGGAGCCACGGCGAGGCCTACCGCCGCAGCGACAAGGGTGAGGAAGGCATAGGCAACCTCTCGCTCGACTATACGCTCGCCACCGGCCACCACTCGCTCAACGTCCTGGCCCTGGTTGAAGCTGAGAGCCAGACCACCACCGGCTTCTACACCACCGCCTCCAACTTCGCCACCGATGCCTATGGCTACGACAACCTCTCGGCCGGGGCCGTGCGCCTGTGGGAAGGCACCAACAGCTATGCCACCGACGCCCACATGGAGTCGCTGTTGCTGAGAGCTCAGTATGGACTGCTCAACCGCTACACTCTGACGCTGAACGCACGTGCCGACGCCTCGTCGAAGGTAGGACGCAACCACCGCTGGGGCTTCTTCCCCTCCGTCAGCGGTGCCTGGGTGGTCAGCGACGAGGCCTGGATGCGCTCCCTCACCTTCGTTAGCAGTGCCAAGCTGCGCGTGGGCTACGGCCTGTCAGGCAATCTGGGCGGCATCGACTCCTACAACTCCATGCAGCTCATCCAGCCCAACGGCGTCGTCTCCGTCGGCGGCACGCCCGTCACCACGCTGGGCATCATTCGCAATGCCAACCCCGACCTGAAATGGGAAGTGAAGCGCACGTTCAACGTCGGTCTCGACCTTTCGTTCTGGCACGGTCGCATCGCACTGAGCATCGACCACTACCGCTCGCGCACCTCCGACATGCTCTACGTCTACGACGTGCCCGTGCCCCCATTCACCTACGACCAGTTGCTGGCCAACCTCGGTTCAATGAAGAACAGCGGTCTGGAGATTGGCTTCGGCATCACGCCGTTGCGCACCCGCGACATGGAACTGAGCCTCAACATGAACTGGACTTTCGAGCGCAACAAGCTCGTCTCGCTCAACGGATACCATAACGGACAGTATCTCACGGCCCCCGACATGAAGGCCGTCTCGTCCCTCTGGGGAGCCGGGTTCCATGGTGCCAGCGACGTTGTGATGCAGATAGTAGGACAGCCGCTGGGCGTCTTCTACCTGCCCCACTGCTACGGACTGACCACACATCCCGACGGCACCCGCACCTACGACGTCAGCAGCGAGAAGTACGTCTGCGGCCAGGCCACGCCGCGGGCCACCATGGGTTCGAACATAGCCTTCCGCTACCGTCAGTGGGACGCCACCATACAGATGAACGGCGCCTTCGGCCACAAGATATACAACGGCACGGCGCTTACCTACATGAACATGCTCTCGCTGCCCAACTACAACGTCATGAGCGAGGCTCCAAGCCAGAACATCCACGACCAGACCATCAGCGACTACTGGCTGGAAAGCGGCGACTACGTGAACATCGACTACCTGACCGTAGGCTGGACCGTGCCCGTCAATTCACGTTTCGTGCAGGGACTGCGCCTCTCGGCTTCGGTAAACAACCTGGCCACCATCACCTCCTACAGCGGACTGACGCCCATCATCAACTCGAGCGTCGTCGACCCGACGCTTGGCCTCGACGACAAGCTCACCATGCCCGTCTACCGCAGCTATTCCATCGCACTCAGCATCCAGTTCTAATCATCTCACAATATGAACTACCACAATATTCTCACCCGCAGCCTGGCCTGCTGCGCCTTCTGCTCAGTCCTCGCCAGCTGCTCGCTCGACGAGAACCCCAAGGACCAGATTCCCGAGGAGGCAGCCTACACTTCGGCCACGTCACTCTATCAGAACACCGTAGCCACCTTATATAATTATATCGGCGGTTTTGCCGACGGACAGGGACTGCAGGGCACCTGTCGCGGCGTCTACGACCTGCAGACCTTCGGCTCTGACGAGGCCATGCTCCCCACACGCGGCGGCGACTGGTACGACGGCGGACTCTGGCAGGACCTCTACCGACACTCCTGGGACGCCGGCCACGACCTGCCCAAAAACGCCTGGCTCTACCTCTACCAAGTCATCACCCTCTGCAACCGCTCGCTCGAGCAGCTCAGCCAGCACAGGCAGCTGCTCAGCAGCGAAGAGTATGCGGCCTACGAGGCCGAGACGCGCGCCCTGCGTGCCATCTACTACTGGTATCTTGCTGACCTCTTCGGCCCCGTGCCGCTCATCACGTCGGCGCAGGTCTCCATGCAGGAGGTCAGGCAGTCTGACCGTGCCCAGGTCTTCCGTTTCGCCGTCAACGAGCTGCGGGCCGCTCTGCCCCTGCTGCCTGTGGAGAACAGCACCCGCCTGGGCGACTACTACGGGCGCATCACGCAGCCCGTGGCCTTGTTCGTGCTGGCCAAGCTGATGCTCAACGGCCCCGTCTACGACCCCACGGCTGATGCCGCCACGCTCTACTCCGACTGCATCGACTACTGCACCCAGATAGAGAGTCTGGGCTATAGCCTCGCCACCAACTATGCCGACAACTTCGCCGTCTACAACGAGACGTCGCCCGAGAACATCTTCACCATCCCCATGGACAAGAACCTTTACCGCAACCAGCAGCAGAACCTCTATCGCAGCTATCACTACCGCCATGCCGCAGCCTACGGGTTCACGGCCGAAAACGGTTCATGTGCCACGCGACGCACGCTGCAAATCTACGGCTACGGCACCGACCGGCAGGACAGCCGCTTCGACCTGAACTACTGGGCAGGCATGGTCACCGACCTGCACGACAACCCTGTGCCCGACCGCAGCGGACACCCACTGACCTACGAGCCCTGGGCCGTGGAGATGGACCTCAGCGGCAGTCCCTACGTGGAGACGGCCGGCGCACGCATGAAGAAGTATGCCGTAGACAAGAATGCCCCCAAGGACGGCAAGCTGATGGACAACGACATCGTGCTCTTCCGCTTTGCCGACGTGCTGCTCATGAGGGCCGAAGCCTGCGTCAGACTCGGGCTGAGCGGACAGGCCGACATGGACCGTGTGCGCCGGCGCTGCAACATGCCGACACGCCCCTGCACCCTCGAAAACCTGCTCGACGAGCGTCTGCTCGAACTGGCCTGGGAAGGCTGGCGACGACAGGATCTCATCCGCTTCACACAGTACCGAAGCCTCTACGACGGCCCCGATGCCGTAGACGAGACCGACGGCCACACCACCGTCTACCCCATACCTGCCGACGTCATGGCCCTGAACCACAACCTCAAGCAGAACCCAGGCTACTGACAATCGCGACACGACATCCTGAGTGGCACGGCTGGCGACTTGAATGGCCGCAGCAACAACGAATTTTGGCCGGAATCACATCAATTCCGGCCAAAATTCATTTGATTCCGGCCAAAATTCATTCCCGCATCACAGCTCCAGTCAGTCTGCTGAGCAGGTATGGACAAAAAAATCGGTTCATCATTTGGCTGTTAGCCGATTATTTTGTATCTTTGCAGCCAGAAAAGACCAACGGGCCGTATCGGACAGATCGGGATACTCATCAAATAACGTTGAAACTCGGTGTGACTTCTCTTGCCAATGGCGGGCCACTAACCAAGCTGTTCTATTGCATGCCGGTGGATTACAAAGGCGGAGAGCACCCATAACTTGTGATAAAGGAGTTTTCATCACATCGCCGATACGGCCTTTTTATTCATAGTTCACAGTTATGTTCTCAGGTATCATTGAAGAGTTTGCTACCGTAGTAGCCATAAAGAAAGACAGGGAAAACATCGACTTCACGCTGACATGCTCGTTTGTCGATGAGTTGAAAATCGACCAAAGCGTTGCCCACAACGGTGTCTGCCTCACCGTGGTGAGCATTGAGGATGGCCGCTATGTGGTGACGGCGATGAAGGAGACGCTGCTGCGCTCGAACCTGGGCCTGCTGAAGGTGGGCGACAAGGTGAACGTGGAGCGTTCGATGATGATGAACGGCCGTCTCGACGGCCACATCGTGCAGGGCCATGTAGACCAGACGGCCACATGCACGAAGAAGGAGGATGCCGACGGCTCCACCTACTTCACCTTCGAATATCCTGAGAACCGCGAGATGGCCCGCCACGGCTACTTCACCGTCGACAAAGGGTCGGTGACGGTCAACGGCGTCTCGCTCACCGTCTGCCAGCCCACGGCCTGCTCCTTCCAGGTGGCCATCATCCCCTACACCATGGAGCATACCAACTTCCAGGACATCGAAGTGGGCACGGTGGTGAACCTTGAGTTCGACATCATCGGCAAATACATCGCCCGACTGCAGGAACTGGCATAAGCCCGCGGCCGGCTCAGACTTATACAGGACAGAAAAAAACAGATTCCACGGATGAAGCGGATGACCTCTACCGGCCCGTTTCATCCGTGGAATTTGTATGAGTTTACAGCCAATGCCCTTCACGTTGACGGTGTGCAACCTTTCGTCATCAGCTGCTGGGGCGAAATAATACTCTCACTGTCATAAAATAACTTTGGCGGCTACCAGACCAAGAGCAAAGAGCGTGTCGATATATCGCGTTTCAGGTAGTGAGGTCAGCGCGCCGTGGTTTTCAGGTTCAGCTCGACCGGTTTCATACCGGGGGCCGTGGCGGTGAGTCTGACGGGACCGGCCTGGCGCTGCGCGCGGAGAATGACGGTGCAGGTGCCGTTGTAGAGACGGCGCCTCGCACCGACGGTCAGCTCATCACTGTCGATGTCGCCATTGATGACGCCCACTATTTGGGCGCCTCCCTCAACACCGAAGCTGACGGGCTGGTCGGTGGTCTGCACGCGACGCCCTTTCTTATCTACCGCCACGATACGCACGTGCTGCAGATCCATGCCGTCGGCCGTCCATTGCGGGTTGTCGGGTTCGGCCGTGAGTCGCACAGCCTCGCCGGTGGTCTCTATCTGATGGCGGGCCACTTCGCGGCCTCCACTATATGCCACGGCCTCCAGCCTTCCGGGCGCAAAGACGATGCTGTCCCAGCGTATCTGGTTGCGCATCTTGGGGTTCCCCACTTCGTTTGTCTTCCGCCCCAGGCTGCGGCCGTTGAGCCGCAGTTCCACCTCATCGGCGTTAGTGTAGGTAATGAGTTGCAGATGCTGTCCAGCAAAACGGTTCCAGTGGTCGCTCATGCCGTCGTTGCCCGTCTGCACGCCGTTCCACATCTGATCGCCTTTCTTGTCGACGACGGCTATGTGCACCAGCGGCTCATCGGGTTTGAAGAACGACTTCATATAGTAGGCTTTCGGTTTAGGCTCCAATGAGATGTCGAACACCCCCTGCGCCCATCCCTTTGCAGGCCAGCCCTGGCTCTCGCCAAGATAGTCGATGGCCCCCCAGTAGGCCAGTCCAATCACTCGGTCGAGGTTCATGGCGAAATAGTTCTCGCCCATGGCCGAGATGCTGGCCTCACTCTGATAGAAGGTCATCCAGGGAAAGCGGCGGCCGTCACCCGGGAAATACATGTAACGGTAGTTATAGGCCTGAATGTCGGTGAGCATAGCCAGGTCGCAAGGCAGCGAGTCAGTCTGCCAGTTGCGGTAGCGGGGATGCATGGCCACGGTGACCAGGCGTGTCGTGTCGTAGCGCTGCACGAGCGTGCGCATCAGCCTGTACATGGTCACGCCGAAGTCGTTGAAAGGCTGGTTGGGGTCCTGCTGCAGCTCATTACCCAGACTCCAAAGCACCACTGAAGGCGAATTGCGGTCGCGCTTCACCCACTCTGGCACTTCGCTCTGCCAGTGCTGCTCAAATGGCACACGCCCGCCCGTGTGCTGGCGCGTCCATTTGTCGTAGAGTTCGTCGACCACCAGAATACCATAGCGGTCGCAAAGCTCTATGAACTCACGACTGTAGGGGTTGTGACTGGTGCGAATGTGGTTGATGCCGAATTGCTTCATCAGCTGCAGGCGCTTCTCGATGGCCCGCGGATAAGCCGCAGCACCAAGGGCGCCCAGAGTGTGATGGTTGGCATAGCCCTTCAGCAACACCTTGCGGCCGTTGAGCTTCAAGCCATACTCAGGTCCTATCTCAACGCTACGAATGCCGAAGTGAGCGCTCACCTCGTCGACGACCGCCCCCTCCTGCCCGACAACCTGGGCAATCACGGTATAGAGCCGAGGCGTTTCAATGTCCCACAACTGCGGATGTTCGATTTCCGCCTCACGCATCAATGCTGCCTCCTGCGTGCTCGTCCCGCGGTGGCGGTCTACGGTGCGAGTCTCGTCGAATACCATATTCCCGTCGGGATCTAAGATGCGCACACGTACCTGAGCAGGCTGGCGTGTACGATTAGTCAGTTCGCCCGATACGTTCACGTATTTATTATCGCGCGTCGTGACATAAAGTGCATGACGGCCGAAGAAGAGGTCTTTTGGAGTGCTGACAAGTTTTACGCCGCGGAAGAGTCCGCCGCCGGTATACCAGCGCGAGTTTCCCGGCTCGCGGGTGTCGGCCATCACGGCGATGACATTGTCCTGACCAAGCTTCAGCTTGTCAGTGACGTCAATCTCGAAGTCCACATAGCCATAGTCGGTGCCTCCGATGTGCTCGCCGTTGAGATAGACGTCGCCGGTGTACATGATACCGCCAAAGTCGAGCAGCAAGCGACGTCCGCGCAGCGAGTCGGGAGGTGTGAGATGATAGCGGTACCAGGCCTTACCCATCTCCTTGAAGCCACGACTCGACAGGCGGCTCTTGATGTTTGCGGCCACGTCGCTCTGGTCAGCTTTCTCATCGGCCGCCGGTGCCACCCAAGGCTGCTCTGTCTGGAAGTCGTGGGGCAGGTCGACGGTGCGCCAGTCTGTGTCATCAATATCGGGCAGAGCGCCCTGTGCCGACTCATAGGCATGGAAGCGCCAGCCGAAGTTCAGGTTCACCTCTGTGCGCTGTTGAGCCCATGCGACAGCAATCCACTGCCACAGCATGGCGCACAAAATCAGTTCTCGTTTCATTTTCGTAGTAGTTTTTGTTGGGTTTGTTGGTACAAAAGTAATCATTTTTTTCGAAACGACCAAGAAGATGAGATATGAGAAATGAAAAATACTTTTGGGGAAACAAATTCCACGGATGAAGCTAACCGACAGGAGTCATCCGCTTCATCCGTGGAATCCATGGTAGGGCGTTTCCGCATTTGCGGGAGACGCGATGCGTTCAGTCTTGGTGAATCACAACTGGGTGGTCTCCACCACCTGACCGTCGAGCAGACTGATGATGCGGCTGGCATAGCCGGCGTCGCGCTGCGAGTGGGTCACCATCACCACCGTCGTGCCGTCGGCATTCAGCTGGCGCAGCAGTTCCATCACCTCCTTGCCGTTCTTCGAATCCAGATTACCCGTAGGCTCGTCGGCCAGGATGAGTTTCGGGTTGCTCACCACGGCCCGGGCGATGGCCACACGCTGCTGCTGGCCGCCCGAGAGTTGCTGCGGGAAATGCCCGGCCCGGTGGCTGATGCCCATGCGCTGCAGCATCTCCTTCACGCGCTGCTGACGCTCGCGGCGAGGCACGCCGAGGTAGGTCAGCGGCAACTCCACGTTCTCCGTCACGTTGAGTTCGTCAATCAGGTTGAAACTCTGGAACACGAAGCCTATCTGCCCCTTGCGCACCTTGGTGCGCTGGCTCTCTCTCAGCATGCCCACATTCTCGCCGTCGAGCAGATAGGTGCCGCTCGTGGGATTGTCGAGCAGTCCTAAGATGTTGAGCAGAGTCGACTTGCCGCAACCCGAGGGGCCCATGATAGCCACGAACTCGCCTTTCTTCACTTCGAGTGACACGCCGTTAAGCGCCACTGTTTCCACTTCCTCCGTGCGGAAGATCTTCTCAATGTTTTCAAGTTTAATCATAATTGATTGTCGTTATTATAGTTTATAGTTCAAATCTCGTAGTTTAGTAAGGTGGGGAGGCGTGGAGGGCAACTCCACTACTCCACCACGCCTCATTCTGTCTTTATGCCTTTAACGGGATTGGTCATGACAGCCTTCATAATCTGAAAACCGACGGAGACAACAGCCACCAGCACACTGAAGAAACACACTATCAGGAAGATCCACGGCGAGAGCGCGATGCGATAGCTGAAGTTGGTCAGCCAGTCGCGCATCAGCCACCACCCGACGGGCACCGCCACAACGAACGACACGAACAGCGGCGCGCAGAACGTGCGTAGCATCAGCGTCAGCACCTCGGCCGACGTAGAGCCCATCACCTTGCGGATGGCTATCTCCTTCTTCCGCCCGCGGACGAAGAAGACCGACATGCCGACGAAGCCCATCAGCGAGATGACGACGGCCACCAGGGCAAACAGACTGACAATGCGCAGCAGGTTCTGCTGTTCGTCGAAGGTGTCGGCAATGTTTTCTTCGATGCTGCTCACATACCACGGTCGGTCAGCCTCGGGCACACCCAGCGCTGCGATGAGTTCCGTAAAGGCGGCCTTGGCCTTCCTGTCGCCATTCGTCAGCACGAGGAAGTTCGGTTCCTTCAGGTGATTCCTCACGCAGATGGCAAACGGTTCGGGGCCGTGCAGCACGTTGATGCGGTTGAAGTCCTTGACGACGCCCGCAACGGGCCGCGTCTCCCCTTCGCCCCAGACCATCGTGCGGACATCGTCGCCGAAGCCCAGCTGTCGCATGGCCTCCTCGTTCAGGTAATAGCCCCCGTCTGCGGGCCCGTAGTCCTTGAGGATTTCGAGGCCGTAGAGACAGAGGGCCGTCGAATCCAGACCGGTCAGAAAGAGGCTGACCATCTTACCGTTGTTAGTAATCGTGCGAATCATTGTATTGTACGTCGAGAAGGTCGTGCCGCTGTATTCGCCGATACGTTCGACGAAGGGCAACTGCTCCAGCTGCTGCCGCAGGGGCTGACTTTTCCCCTCCGGCGCATTCACATAGTAGAGGTGGCGGGTGCTGAAGCCGAGCGGCGCATGGCAGAGGTGGCGAATCTGCAGCCAGATGACGAGGGCCGCCGTGAGCATGACGACCGTGACGACGTTCTGCACGACGATGAACAGGCGGCTGAGCACCATCTTCGAGTGATAACGGAAGTTGCCCTTCACAATGTCGATGGGCTGATAGCGGGCTATCTGCATGGACGGCAGGATGCCCGAGACGAAGCCCACGGCGAGGATGAAGGCGAGACAGACGCTCACCGTGCCGACGCCGATGTCGCTCGTCAGGGCTATCTTGCCCTTGAACAACTCGACGGCGGCGTCCTGGAAATAGAAGGCCAAGGCCAGTCCGACGGCGAAGCAGACGGCCACCATCAGCGTCGACTCGGCAATCAGCTTCAGCGAAATCTCCAGCTGGCTGCTGCCGAAGAGCCGTCGCGTGGCCATCTCCTTGGCGCGGAAGCCCGTGTTGGCCACCGTCAGGTTGATGTAGTTGCTCACGGCAAAGAACAGGATGGCCAGCACGGCGGCCAGCAGGATGCGCAGCCGGGCGCGGTCGCCCTTCTGCATGCCGTAGCCGTCGTTCTGCGGGGCGAACATGACGTCGGTGAGCGGCGTCAGCATCAGTTCGTGGTGGTCCATCCGGCTCCAGAGGGAATAGTTCTTCGCCAGGTGTTCCTCAATCACTTTCTTCGCGCCGTCGAGCGTCGTGCCGGGGCGGAGCATCAGGAAGTCTTTGCAGACCCCCGTCGGCCCATAGGCGAAGGCGTCGTTCCGAAGCGTGTAGCCCATCACCTGCGGGTAGCGCTTCATGCTGACGATGATCTGCGTCTCGTTGGGCAGCACCGTGCGGTCGAAATCGCGGACGATGCCGCTGACGGTGTAGACGAGTGTCGAGTCGGAGGGGTCTTCGTGGTTCATCTGCACATGGCGGTCGCCCACAATCTGCAGCGACTGTCCGATGGGATTCACGCCGACAAACAACTGTCGGGCGAGACTTTCGGTGACGACGCATTTGTCGGGCGCGTCGAGCACCGTCAGCGGATTGCCCTGCACCAGAGGGAAGTTGAAGAACTGGAAGAAGGTCGAGTCGGCGAGCATGATGATACCATTGTCGCCGGCCTGGCTTTTCACCTCGCGCTCGCCGTACTTGATGCGCCCGCTCTGACTCATCACGCAGCAGGTCAGCTCCACCTCGGGGCACATCGCCTTCACCTCGCCGGCCAGCTGGGGCCACATGAAGAAGTCATCGCTGCTGCCCATCAGGTAGATGCGGTCGGCATTGCGGTGCCACGTGTCGATGCCCAGCTGCCGCCAGGTGTAGTCGCCCAGCAGGATGACGAACATCAGCGACACGCTCAGTCCGGCCATGGTGATGAACGTGTAGAGTCTGTTGCGTGAGAGGAAGGTCAGGTAAGTCTTCATTGTTGCTTATTCGGTTTTGATGGAACGAATCGGATTCTCACTGGCTGTCAGCCAACTCTGCACGAAGACCGTCAGCAGTGAGACGACGAGGCAAACGAACCCACTGGCCACGAAGATCCAAGGCGACAGCGCAATACGGTAGCTGAACTGCTCGAGCCACTGCTGCGCTATATAGTATCCGAAATTCCCGATTATAACCACAAATATGGTTAAACTTTTATAATCCCTTCATTAATTTGTGCTTTATACTTGGTGCTATCAATAATTATGGTTATATTTGCACCGTTATTTGGTTCAATATGGACAAACATAGTTA
>JAGBJJ010000027.1 GCA_017934525.1 Prevotella sp. | reverse complement strand
TATTTCATACAGTATGCCCTGCGAGTCGATACCATACAGGCGGCGCTGACTGCTCATGCCGATTGCTACATAGTCGTACTGTGCGGGGCCTATTCGCTCAATGGTACGTGCATTATAGTCGACCCATGCTATGTCGAAACTGGTTAGGTCGTCAGTAATGAACTCACCATAAACACGGTTGGGAAAGGTAGGGTCGACAGCTGTTTCCAGCGCATAAACAAACGGAGTCGTACCCATGTTCACGCGCTTCGCTAATTGCCAATTGTCATTGATGTCGTAGATGAAGTCGCGGGCTGTGATTAGTCCATATCTTGCGAATCTGATGTCTCCAGAGATGCAATGAAACTTATCGCCGATGACAGCACCACTCCAATAGGCTGTCATGTTTTCTGTGGCATCGGCGGCCAGCAGTTTCACTTCGCCATCGCCGCCAGTGCAGTAGTACATGCCAACTGTCATTTTCAATTTCTCAGCTTCGGGCTGATTGAACCAGAAAGTCAGGTTTTTACCTGGGCCGCTATAAGCCTTTGCCGAAGTTTTCCGTGTACGGAAAAGACTTGCTGCAGCAACGGCCTCGTCGGCCTGCTGCGGGGTGAGTCCCTTTTCGCGAATCAAGCCAGGATGTTCGGCTTTGATTTGCTCAGTAACTTCCTGAGCCAGAGGCATTGCCTTTTCCCACTGAGTCCTGGGAAGCAGGCTTTGGGCTTGCAATGACAGAGCCACTGCCATTGTGCCCATAAAGAACATAAATGATTTTTTCATAAAACAAGATTTTTAAATTATTAATAATTATTTTACTACAAACTTACGTCCGTTTGCCACATACATGCCTTTGGGAAGACGGGTTGGATCATCGGTTGTCTTACGCCCCTGGAGGTCGTATACATGAATTGGAGCAGAAGATGATGTCGGAGACAGAATGGCAGAAGGGTCACTCTGTATGACAATCAGTTTTCCGTTGACATACTCTACGTCTTCTGCTGTGATTGTACCGGGGGTGACGTAGATGGTGTAGACGCCCGCGGGGGATGTCACTGTTGCATCAGTATAGAGGTAGGGGGTGCCGCTGACGGCATCGCCCATGATTTCGTATGCGAAAATTGGATTTTCCTCACCAGTTTTGCGCGTTGTATTCTTGGCTTTCACAGTGGTTCCAAATTCTACCACGCTCTTGAAGTCTTTCCATTGTGCTTTGCGGTTGTATAGCGACTTTGTTCCACTGGGCACATAGAGTGTGCAGAGGGCCATGTCCAAACCGCTGAAAGTGTTATACCCAGTGAGTGCTGGTATTGTCTTATTTCTGATGCGGAGTTCTTCCAGCCAGAAACAGTCACGGAAAGTCTCTGTATGTAGTTTGGTGATCGTTGCTGGCAGGTCTATTTTCTTCAGGAGTACACAGCCGGCAAAAGCATAGGGATGAATGTCTGTCACATTTGATTCTATTTTCAGCTCACCCTCTATGGTTGGCAGTGCACAGATGATTTCAGATTTTTCTTTATTATAAATAATGTCTGACTCGAGAATGAAGTCGGCATCATCGGCCATATTTTCAAGGATGAGTTCTGACAGATAGTAGCAGTTGGCAAAGGCACCGTCTCCAATGTGCTTCAGGCCGTGAGGTAACTTCAGGCCGATCAGATGCTTACAGTCGTAGAAAGCTTTATCTGGCAATCTGTCTATCTGTGCCTCAGAAAGATCTATCTGCTGTAAGTGCCCTTCTATGGCAGCTTTGCGAAGCCACTCGATGTCTGTGTCATTGATTGGACCTCTCACTTTGATAGCCGTGATTTCTTCTATGGGGCATTGGAGCTTTTCTGCAAGGGTTCCACTCTGGCTGAGTGATACATCTTCTGCATGCACCTTCAATTCTGCCGGACAGAGACCAGCCACCAGATTCTGATTGTAAGCGAAAGAAATCTCGCCAGGATTGAGCAAGTCGATGTTGTAGTACCCCTCACTGTTCCCGTTCCATCCCCAGTTGACATAGACAAGCCCATATCGGTCATAGCCATGGACCACAAAGCTGTGGCCGCCACCACTGTAGGTGACACCGCCGTATATTAAAGGGTGGCCAGTGGCAAGCTCGCCAAACACTGTTTCCATCCATTCTTGGTCGCTGTAGTCCCTGCGGTCAAGATATTGGGCATTGGGCATGCCGAGAAAATTGCGTAGGCCCTCAGTGGCATTTTGTAGGGTTGTGCCACTTCCGCCTTTCGATTCCACGTTGTAGTGCATGTTGGCAGCCACGCCGCAATCTTTCATCAGTACAGCCACCGCGTGGGCTTGCTCATCAGTGAATGGCTGACGACTATAGTCGTCGAGCATCAAGTCCCATTCATAGTAATGTGAGCCGAAGTCAGATGTGATGTTTATTCCTTCCGTGTCGCCATATGGGAAAAAGATGGTGTGCTGACCTTCACCTTTGGCTGGCTGCTTGTAGTAGTTGAGCACCTGTGCCATTGCTGTGGCAACGCATCCTGTGGCCACCACTTCTTTTTCGTTTCCGTAAGGCAGCTCACGGTTGTAGGGGTCGAGCTGTCCCCAGTGGGTAGTCATCATAGGAAGCACTTCGATGGGAATTTTCTTCGGGTTGGGACGTATGGTACTACTGGCTTCATTGGGGGTCTTACCAAGTGCTTCGTTGATGGCTTTCAACCACCATTCGAATCCCGGATTTGTGTTTTTCCCTGCCTTTGTGGTGCTAATACCAAGCACGCGCTTACCGTCAGCACTCACTACTGCAAATCCGCCCATGGAATTTGCTATCACTGAGCAATGCTCCAACCGACGCATTTCGTCCATGATCTGGGGCTTGTCTACTGTCACGCCTCGTTCGGACAGAGCCTCTGCGGCTATCTGTTTCATCTGTTCCAAATTCCGGTTCTGTGCGAAGGACATTAGTGGCAAACAGACAAATAGGATAATTGCTGCCTTTTTCTTTTTCATATACGAAAGGTTTTGTACGTTAATAAAATCAGATTTGACAGCGCAAAGATATAAAAAGGAATTGTTTTTCTCGGAAAAAAACATTTTAAGGATGTTCGGATGGATAGATTCGAACATCCTTTTCAAAAGAATAAATGAACAGATGGGGATGGCGATTGATGCAATCTTCAAAAAACGGCCATTTCATCGGGATTTTGCCATTTTCTGATAAGCAGAGGGTGTAAGTCCGACAACTTGTTTGAAAACGGTGGTGAAGGTGGAGCGCGATTTGAATCCCACGCTCTGCCCTATAGCTTCGATGGTGAGTGCGCCGAAATGCGCCGTGTCGTTTATTCTGCGGCATGCTTCTTTGATGCGGTACTCGTTGAGTAGACCATAGAAGTTTGTGTTGTATTGGTTGTTGATAGCCTCAGACACATTGTTGCGCTTGGCACCGACGAGTTCGGCCAGCCGTGGTAGTGAGAACTGGTCGGAGAATATCTCGTCGGAAGTCTCCATGACCATGAAGACGCGATGAAGCAGATCCGACATCTTTGTATCGTCGACAAGCCGGCTCTCACGCTCTGACTCGTCTTTCTTTTTCTGCGAGTATTTCAGGATGTCGCCTTCCAGTTTTTCTATGAGTAGTCGTTTTTCCTCATCGGTGCGGATTGCCTCGAGCGACTTTCTGTAGAGTTGCTTGTTGCGCTCCCTCACCTGTCGATAGTTGATATAGAGCAGGACGAGCATAACCAACAGCACGACAGAGAAGATGAGTGCTGCGGTGAGCAGTTTGTTCTTCATTTCCTGTCGGTATCCCAACTCACGCATTTCTTCGTTTTTCTGGTGTAGCTGGTAGAGCAGCCGAGCCTCTTGTGCATTTCTCAGTTTTTTCTTGTTGATGAGGTTGTCTTTCTCCTCAAGGTACATGATGTAGTATTTCGTAGCTGCCGTTTGATTGCCGATTACCTTGTAGCAGCTGCTCAGGTTCTTGTATGAGTCCAGCAGATGAAACGGCATATCATAATCGGTTGCCAGCTTCTCGTTGGTTTTCAGCGTAACCAGTGCCTCGTTGTAGGCGGCGTTCCCCCATTGCAGGACGAGCAGATAGTCATTGGCAATAATGCAGGCTTGAGCCCTTCGACGCGGCACAGGATTTTGTTGGGCTATGTCAAGGGCTGCCTGAAAATAGACGAGTGCGCTATCCTGTTTGTGGCTGTCCATTGCCCGCACACCGTCGATGAGGCATCGTGCATACGCCAGATAGGGAGTTGCCTTGGGAATGTCAGCATGCTTCACGATATCCATTTCTCTCTCAATAAAGCTTTCCTTGTTGTTGAAAGTCGTGCGAAGCATCATGTTGATGAAACTGGTGATCAGCACATCC
The DNA here is from genome assembly GCA_017934525.1 of Prevotella sp. Taxonomy (GTDB): domain Bacteria; phylum Bacteroidota; class Bacteroidia; order Bacteroidales; family Bacteroidaceae; genus Prevotella. The sequence goes on along the minus strand of JAGBJJ010000027.1, from coordinate 31,282 downwards.
CAGTTCTCTTGCTTCAGTGATAAATCAAAAGCTTTTTTGAAGTCGTTCAACACGTCCTCGCTGAATTCGTAGTTGTTCGAGTAGCTATTGATGAGTCCATTAACTACAGCATTGTTTAGCAGGATATGTGGCAGGTATTCTTTGTAGTTGTGCTTCTCTGCCAGCTCTTGGGCCCTCATATTGTACGACACAGCCTTAGAGTAGTCATAAAAGTCGTTGGTGTAAAGTTGCGCAATCTGAGTGAGTGCCATTACACTGCGCTCAATGTCAGTCTGACTGCGATGGCCTTCGTAGTAGCGGTTGGCAAGAATGGAGTAGCACACCAGCGCGCTGTCGGGCTTAAGAGCCACATTCCGATAGTGCTCGCCCATCTTCAGCAGCCGCTCGCTGGGCAGCTGGGCCCAGCGGTCGTAGGACGTGATGCGGCGGTCGCCGCTGTCGGCACGGGCAGACATGGCGATGCAGAGTAGCACGGATGCGAGCAGATGCTTTGTCATCTTTTGCGGACTTTCACCCTTAGGATTATTTGCTTATATATTTATAGAGGTCTTTTCCCCGTCGCTCTGCGGCAGGGGGCAACGCCTCCCCACTTTGCAGCTCCCGGCAGGTAATTGCGACGTGAGGACACGCCGGACTCCTACTTTTCCGCTGCAAAGATACGAAATTATTTGCAATTTATGCTTTTCGGCTGAAAAAATAATTCGACGACGGCCAGGGAAAAAAATCAAAAACCGCCATTCCATCGGAAGGGAACCCGCCGTAATGACGACGGCAGCCCCAGCACGCGACGCTGGTGGCTGCCAGGAATGTTCACTACGAGAGCACGGAATGCAGAAAAGCGTCATTCCATCGGACATTACTGCCCGAAAAGATTCAGCCACAGGATGCTTGCTCCGCTGCGTGCGGAGGCATCCTGTGGCTGATTATCTGCAGATTCCCCTTTGCGGGGAAGGGGACGCTCAGTCGGCGATAAGGTTCTCGCCAGTCATGTCCTTCGGCTGCTCGAGGCCCATGATGTGGAGGATGGAGGGAGCCACGTCGGCCAGGCGTCCGTCGCGCACGGTGGCTGAGTTGTTGTCCGTCACGTAGATGAAGGGCACGGGGTTCAGCGAGTGGGCCGTGTTGGGCGTGCCGTCGGGGTTGATGGCGTTGTCGGCGTTGCCGTGGTCGGCAATGATGATGGCCTCGTAGCCGTTGGCGCGAGCGGCCTCGATGACGTCGCGCACGCACTGGTCTACGGCCCAGACGGCCTTGGCGATGGCGTTGTAGACGCCCGTGTGGCCCACCATGTCGCCGTTGGCGAAGTTAACGACGATGAAGTCGTACTGCTGCGTCTGAATGGCCCCCACCAGGCGGTCCTTCACCTCGTAGGCCGACATCTCAGGCTTCAGGTCGTAGGTGGGCACCTTCGGCGAGGCCACGAGGATGCGGTCTTCGCCCTCGAAGGGTTTCTCGCGACCGCCGTTGAAGAAGAACGTCACGTGGGCATACTTCTCCGTCTCGGCCGTGTGCAGCTGGCGCTTGCCCTGTCGCGAGAGGTATTCGCCGAGCGTGTCTTCCACGTTCTCTTTGGGGAAAAGGATATGCACGCCCTCAAACGAGGCGTCGTAGGGCGTCATGCAGTAGTATTGCAGTCTGGGGATGGTCTTCATGCCCTGTTCAGGCATGTCTTTCTGGGTGAGGGCGATAGTGAGTTCCTTGGCGCGGTCGTTGCGGAAGTTGATGAAGATGACCACGTCGCCCTCCTCGATGGTGCCGCTGACCGTGGCGTTGTGGATGGGCTTGATGAACTCGTCGGTGACGCCCTCGTCATACGATTCCTGCATAGCCTGCACCATGTCGGTGGCCTGCTTGCCGGTGCCCTTGACAATGAGGTCGTAGCCTTCCTTGACGCGCTCCCAGCGCTTGTCGCGGTCCATGGCGTAGAAACGGCCCACAATCGAGGCGATGGCGGCATCGTTCTCGGAGCAGACCTTCTCCACCTGCTCGATGAAGCCCTTACCTGAGTGCGGGTCGGTGTCGCGACCGTCCATGAAGCAGTGAACGAACGTCTGGTTCTTCAGTCCGTAGTGACGGCCCACCTCGATGAGCTTGAAGAGATGCTCCAGCGAAGAGTGCACGCCGCCGTCGGAGCAGAGGCCCATCAGATGGAGCTTCTTGCCGTGCTCCTTGGCGTAAGTATAGGCAGCCTTCACCTCAGGGTTTTCAACGATAGAGTTGTCGCGGCAGGCGCGGTTAATCTTCACCAAGTCCTGATAGACGATGCGTCCGGCACCGATGTTGAGGTGCCCAACCTCCGAGTTGCCCATCTGCCCGTCAGGCAGACCGACATCCTCGCCCGAGGCCTGCAGCTGTGAGTGGGCCGAAATGGCCGTGAGATAGTCGAGATAAGGCGTTGGCGTATTGTAGATGACGTCGCCACGTCCGTGCTGACCGATTCCCCATCCATCGAGGATCATCAGAAGAGCTTTCTTTGCCATAATTTATTGTCTTTTTACCTATTTATATTTAAACCAGCTGCAAAGTTACACATTTTCAGTGGAATATGATTCGCGGCAGGCTACTATTTTTCCTGCAGCGGCAAATTATTGCCGAAAATCAACACTGTAATCACGGTGAGGGCGCTTCGTTGGCAGCGATGAGGCACATCACAGGGAGCAACAGGGCGCATCGCCCAGAGCAACGGGCCATACTTCGATAAGCTTCAGCCCGCTGCCACAGCAATGGGAGTTCCGGGAAACCCGGAAAATCCGGAAAACCCGGAAAGCCCGGAAAATCCGGAAAATCCGGAAAACTCGGAAAACCCGGAAGATCCGGAAAACTCGGAAAACCCGGAAAACCCGGAAAACTCGGAAAGCCCGGAAAGCCCGGAAAGCCCCAGGGCCCCGGGCGCAACAAGGTGGCTTACCTGAAATCGAAGCCGAGGCGCAGGCCGTCGTAGTTCTTCGAGAGGTCGCCGATGGTCTGCATCGACTGGTTGCCGCTCAGGGCCGACATGGTCTGCAGCAGCGTGAGCAGCTTCGATGACTCGAAGAGCAGAGCGATGCCGTCACTGTTACGTTTCGGGTAGCACGTCAGGTTGAGCAGCAGGCTGGAGAGAACCAGCTTCTGCGACTTCTCGTCGAACGAGAAATTACCGCTGAGTTGCTTACCGGCGATGAGAGCCACATAAGTGCCGTCTCGGTTGAACTGGATTTTCGTGTTCGACGACTTGATACCCACCTTCTGGTACATCGGTTCCACTTTCTGCTTGATGGTCTGTGCGGCCACCTCGCCGCCGGCCTGTGCCAACAGATTGTCGCTGGTGAAAGCCACACCGGGCTGTGCGTAAGTCCAGGTGCCCACAAGCTGCTGTGCCGTCATCTTCGTGGTGCCGAGCACCGAGCCCAGCACATTGCCGATGGTCTGCCCGTTGGTGGCAGCTCCGAGGATATCAGTCAGGATGTTACCTCCCTGCTGTCCGTTGTTCGTACCCGTGGTGGCGGTCTGCTGTCCGTTCATCACCTGTCCCAGTGTACCCAGGGCGTTGAGGCCCGTGGTGCCGCAGCTCGTCAGCAGCGCGCTGCCGACGCCCATTGCAAGAATAGAAATTTTCTTCATTTTCTTTTTTTTGTTAATATAGTGATTTTGTCTCTCAGAAAAGCCTTAAAACCTTCGTCGCCCACCACGTCGATATCTTCCATCAGTCCCATCACGAAGCGGCCCACGCCCTGATAGGAGCAAACGGGCAACTCGCACGTCCAGTGGTCGGCATCGGCCTGCTCAATGTAGCGCTCCGACTGCGGATACTCCTCGCGCATGATGGCCGCAGCCAGACGCCCCATGCGCAGCGTGATGCGCCGCTGCTCCTCGCTACTGAACATGAAGATGTCGGTGAACATCTGCCTGTGGCGCTGCTCGTTGGCCCAGAGCAGGTCGAGCAGCTGCACATCGGCCACGCGCGAGAGTTTAAACGTCTTGTTCATGCCTGACGCCACCTCGTAGCAGCGCACCTCCTGGTTGCCGTTCATGAAGAGGAAGGGCTCCACCACGCGATTGCTCACGCTGTTGCTATGAGGCGACGAATAGTTGCAAAGCACCACCGTGCGGTGCTCCTTGATAGCCTGGTAGATGGCCGCCACGTTACGTCCCACCTGCTCACGCAGCTTCACCGAGTCGATGATGTCGAGGTCATAGAGTTTATCGAGCTTTTGCATGAGCCGCTGCGTCTGTGCGCTCTGGTCGCCCGTGCGTTCCAATATGCGGCGCATCAGGATGGCCTCGTCTTCGGTGAAGTGTACTACAGCGTCGAGCTTACGGAAGAAGGGCGAGTCTTTTCGCAGACGATAGTAGGGCTTGTGGTTCTCCACCAGAAAGCCGGCGTCGCGGAAGAAGTCGAGATAGTAATAGAAGTTGCGCCTCGAAATGCCTATCTTGTCACATATCTCGGGCACGGTGTAGTTATGGTTTTCTATGAGCAGCAGCATCAGCTTCAGCTCGCGCTCCAGTTTGTCGTGTCTCATCGGGATGCTAATCTTTGAAGTCGAGGCTCAGCTCTGCAGTGCCCAGCAGGTTGTATGTCATGCGGTGATAAGGCGTGGTGCCATGCTGGCGGATGGCCTCGCGGTGGCGCCGCGTGGGGTAGCCTTTGTTATGCTGCCAGTCATACTGCGGATACTCGTCGGCCAGCCGCATCATGTAGTCGTCACGACAGGTCTTGGCCAGCACCGAGGCGGCAGCTATTGAGAGATACTTCGCGTCGCCCTTCACGATGCAGGTGTAGGGCACCGACGGGTTCCACGGTTTAAACCTGTTGCCGTCGACAATGACGGCCTCGGGCACTGGCTGCAGCTGATCCAGGGCACGGTGCATGGCCAATATTGAGGCATTCAGTATGTTGATACGGTCTATCTCCTCGGGGCTCACTACGCCCACGGCCCATGCCAGGGCGTCGCGCTCTATGACAGGACGCAGCTCGTAGCGCTGGCGCTCGCTGAGTTGCTTAGAGTCGTTGAGCGCCGCGTTGACGTAGTCAGGCGGCAGAATGACGGCGGCGGCAAAGACGGCTCCGGCCAGACAGCCGCGGCCAGCCTCGTCGCAACCAGCTTCAATGAGTCCCTCGTAGTAGTGGTTCTTCAGCATCTTGTGCAATCTTTGTTCGTTAACTTGGCGATGCAAAGATAACATATTTTTGGGGGGCGGCAAATGTTTTGCTGGGCGAAATGAAACGCAAAGTCGTTAAAACATCTTAAATTCGCCGGTTTTTAACAAAGAAAGTCTCATGATTGAACTTTCTGTGCACTTTAAACTCATTATTTTGCACCCAGAAAGACAGATAAGAATAAAAAAGAAAATAGGATTATGAACAACGAAATGATTCTGAATGCAAAGGAGATGAGAAATAACAGCGTCGACAACCATCTGACGGCATGCTTTGGCCGCACACTGACTTTACTCACCCACTACTACGGCGATGTGCTGGAACGTCAGCTGTCCACACGCCAGACGCTGCACCTGCTGAACGCACAACTGGCTTTTCTCATGACGGTCTTCCCCTCGATGTCGATGGTGCTGCGCGTACTCTGCCTGACGTGGTTCGTCAGTGCCGTGCTGAAATGCCGACTCTCGATGAGAAGGTGAAGAGTTGGGGAGTAAGGAAGATGGTGAGGTAAAGGTAGGATAGTCTTGCTATTTTTTCACCACAACAACGGTGACAAAGAGAAGTCTCTGGTCTATTCTACCTTCACCTCACACATCCCCAATTTCTTTCAGAACATTTGGCTGACGCGGCGAATGCCTTCCACCAGGGCATCGACCTCCTCGCGAGTGTTGTAGAGGGCAAACGAGGCACGCACAGTACCGGTGACGCCCATGCGCGTCATCAGCGGATGGGCACAGTGGTGGCCGGTGCGCACGGCAATGCCCAGGCGGTCGAGCAGCGTGCCCATGTCGAGATGATGAATGTCGCCCACAAGGAAGCTCACCACGGCATCTTTCTCCTCTGCCTCACCGTAGAAGCGCATACCTGGTATCTGCTGCATCTGTTCCATGGCATAGCGCGTCAGCTCGCGCTCATGAGCTGCTATGGCGTCGATGCCTATCTGCTCGATATAGTCGATGGCGGTAGCCAGCCCATGGGTGGCCACATAATCGGGCGTGCCGGCCTCGAACTTCAACGGCGGACGCTCAAAGGTGGTGCGCTCCCACGACACCAGGTCGATCATCTCGCCGCCTCCCTGATAAGGCGGCAGGCGGTCGAGCCACTCCTCCTTGCCATAGAGCACGCCGATGCCTGTGGGACCATACATCTTATGACCGCTGAAACAGAGGAAGTCGCAGTCCATGTCCTGCACGTCGAGGCGCATGTGGGGCGCGCTCTGTGCGGCGTCGATAAGCACAGGGATGCCGCGCTCGTGGGCCTGGCGGATAATCTGCCTCACGGGATTCACCGTGCCCAGCACGTTGCTCACGTGGCAGAGGCTCACCAGCCGCGTGCGAGGTGAGAGATGCGAGGTGAGAGACGTGAGATCCAGCTCACCGCTGTCGTTGATGGGCAGATGACGCACCACGATGCCGCGCTTGCGGGCCAGCAACTGCCAGGGCACGATGTTAGAGTGGTGCTCCATGTCGGTGACCAGCACCTCATCACCCTCCTGCATCTGCGACTCGCAGAAGGTTTGTGCCACCAGATTGATAGACTCCGTAGTGCCACGGGTGAAGACGATCTCCGTGGTACTACGGGCATTGATAAAGCGGCGCACCCGCTCGCGGGCCGCCTCATGCAGGTCGGTGGCCTGCTGACTGAGATAATGCACGCCGCGATGCACGTTGGCGTTCACGTTGAGATATTCCTGCCGCATGGCGTCGAGCACACAGAGCGGTTTCTGCGTCGTGGCGGCATTGTCGAGATAGACCAACGGCCGTCCATACACTTCACGCTGCAGGATAGGAAAGTCCTCACGTATTTTATTGATGTCGTACATATTTCTTAAATATTAATAAGCCCTACCCCACCTCAAGAAAGTGAAATTCCCTCGGGGTATAGGGTGCCAGTCTGTTTTATTGCCCCTTATATTTTCACTTTTCAGCTTTCATCAGTCATTTTCCACTTCTCATCCATTAATTCTTATTTTATCACAGCTGCCCCCTTCAGCAGAATACGGTCGCTCGAAGGGCCTACCATCACATCAAAGGTGCCGGGCTCCAGTGTGCGCTGCATGTGGCGGTCTATGATGCTCAGGTCGTCGGGTGTCAGGATGAATGTCAGGCGGCGCGTCTCGCCGGCACGCAGCATCACGCGGTCGAAGGCCTTCAGCTGCAGCAGGGGCTGTACGGTCTGTGCCACGACGTCGCGCACGTAGACCTGCGCCACCTCCTCGCCGTCCCTCGCCCCCGTGTTCGTCACACTGAAACTCACCCTCACGCTGTCGCCCGGCAGACACTCAACGGAGAGGTCGGCATAGCTGAAGGTGGTGTAGCTCAGCCCGTAGCCGAAGGCATATAGCGGCCGCGAGCTCATGTCCATATAGTCGCGTGTGGCGGGGGCCTTCGTGTTGTAGCACACAGGCAACTGGCTCGCCGTGCGGGGCACGCTGACAGGCAGACGGCCGGCGGGGTTGTAGTCGCCGAAGAGCACGTCGGCCACGGCCGTGCCGCCTTCTTGTCCGGGATAATAGGCTGTGAGCAATGCATCGGCATGCTCCGAGGCCCACCGCTTGTCGAGCGGACGCCCTTCGATGTAGACCACCACGAGGGGCTTACCCGTGGCCTTCAGCGCTCGCAGCAACTCGTTCTGGCGGCCCAACAGGGTGAGCGTGGCGCGGTCGAAGCCTTCTCCACAGTCCATGTCCGACAGGTAGCCGGCTTCCTCGGCAGACGCGGTCTGGGCAGCCCCGGTGGCGATGTATGATGTCTTGAAGTCACGTGCACTGCTGCCGCCCACCACGGCCACTACCACGTCGGCGCCCTCAGCGGCCTCCACGGCAGCACGTATGTCGGCATGCACGGTGTCACGCACGCCGCAACCCTTGGCATAGCGCACATGGTCGTCACCCAGTTTGCGGCGCAGGCCCTCGGCAATGGTGACCACCCTTCCGTCGGCCTGCGGTGCAGTGTAGTCGCCCAACTGGTTATAGACGTTGTCGGCATTAGGTCCTACGACAGCCACACTGACACCCCGTTGCAGGGGCAGCAGACCACCGCGGTTCTCGAGCAGCGTCACTGAGGCGCGCGCCATCTGCAAGGCCACGTCGGCATGAGCCGCGGAGCCCACCTGGCGGGCATCTTCTGGCGTCACATAGGGATGCTCGAAGAGGCCCATCTCCATCTTCATGCGCAGCACACGGCGCACGGCACTGTCTACTGCCGCCTCGCTGACGCGACCCGCACGCACCTCATCGGCCAGCGTGCCATAGGCCATAGCCCCCAGATCGACGTCGACACCGGCCTCTAAGGCCATCGCCGACGCCTCGCCGAGCGAGGCTGCCACGCCGTGGTCGTTCCATATACCATTGATGCTGTAGAGGTCGCTCACCACGAAGCCCTGCAGCTGCCATTGCCGTTGCAGCACGTCGGTGAGCAGATAGTCGTTGCAGGTGCTGGGAATGCCATCGATGGAGTTATACGATGTCATGATGCTGCGCGCCCCGGCGTCAATCACCTTGCGGAACGTCGGCAGATAGCTCTCGTGCAGCTCACGCATGCCGACGACGGTGGGGCGCCCATTGTGGCCGCCCTCGGTGGTGCCGTAGGCCAGAAAGTGCTTCAGTGTGGGCAGGGTGGCCGTGGGCAGACTGATGTGGCCGCCGCCCAGACCGCGCACCATGGCGCTGCCCAGCTCGGCCGTCAGCACAGGGTCTTCGCCCATGGTTTCCTCCACACGGCTCCACCGCGGGTCGCGGCTCAGGTCGAGCACGGGACCATAGCTGATGTGAGCGCCCTGCCGCCGCACCTCGCTGGCAATCACCGCCCCGGCACGCTCTAACAGCTCGCGCGACCATGTGGCGGCCATGCCCAGTCCTGTGGGCAGCACGGTGGTGCCGATGGCCATGTGACCGTGTGGAGCCTCCTCTGCCAAGAAGAGAGGTATGCCCAGACGCGTCTGCTCCACGGCATAGCGTTGCATGGCGTTGGCCGTGCGGGCTGCGAGCTCGGGCATCAGACCGTTGTCGAACGACTTCTGCGTCCACGGGTCGGCCCTGAACGTAGCCCAGAGCATGCCCACATGCTCCTTGCCGATGTCGTGGCGGAAACTGTCGGTCAGTCTCACGGCATTACCCCGCCGCTCATAGTAGTTCCAGGCCATGGTGCAGCGCAGCTGTCCCGTCTTCTCCTCCAGGGTCATACGGCTCAGCAGGTCGTCAATGCGTTGCTCCACAGGCAGTGAGGCGTTCTTGTAGGGTGCATCCTTCGGCACTGGCTGTGCCATGGCTGCCATAGTCAGCAGCCACGTCAGTACGAGCATCGCTATTGTTTTCTTCATCTGTCGTCGTCTTTTTTCGGATGCATAGTTAGCAAGCTCATCGGCAGAGCTTGCAACCCTCGCACTTGTTGAGCTCGCCACGGAAGCGTTTGTCCACCAAGTGATGCAGGCGGTCGCGCAACGGCTCAAGGGCGATGAGGTCGATTACCTCGTCGATGAAGGCCACCTGCAGCAACGTACGCGCCTCTTGCTCGGAGATGCCGCGCTGGCGCATGTAGAAGAGGGCTGCGTCGTTGAGCTGGCCTATGGTGGAACCATGGGCACACTTCACGTCGTCGGCATAGATTTCGAGCATCGGCTGGGTGTACATGTGTGCCTGGCTGGTGGTCGTCAGGTTCTGGTTGGTCATCTGCGACGAGGTCTTCTGTGCCCCGTGCTCCACCAGCACACGGCCGGCAAAGGCTCCAGTGGCCTTCTCGTCGAGCACGTACTTATAAAGCTCGCGGCTGGTGCAGCGGGGCACGCGATGAACGATGAGCGTGTTGTTGTCCACATGCTGCTCCCTGTCGGCAATCACGCAGCCGTAGCAGTCGCACTCGGCACCCTCGCCCGAGAAGGTGAGGTCGAGGCGGTTGCGGGTGATACCGTTGTGCAGGGTGATGACGTTATGCTTGACGCGGCTATCGCGCTGCTGGTCGATATAGACGTTACTCAGGCGCACATTCTTATGATGGGTCTCTTCCAGGCAGTAGAGTTCGAGCGATGCATTGCCCCCCACGAAGGCCTCGATGACCTGTGTGGTGAGGAAGTGGCGGTCGTCAGCCGCATGGTCACAGAACAGCAGTTTTATCTCGGCGTCGTCCTCCACGATGATGAGCACACGGCGGTTCACCATCAGGTCGGGCACCTGGCGCTGTGCATTCCTCGGCGTAGCTTTCAGTATGTTGATGACCTGAACGGCGCGGTCGACGCGCACGCCACGGGGCACATAGACGAGCAGACCGTCCTGCGCCAGCATGGTGTTCAGGGCCGTCACCCCGTCGTCGGCAGTTTTCGCCAGCCGTGAGTAGTATCTGGCCACGATGTCTGGATGATTCCGCATGGAGCCGACAATCACCCCCTCAGGCAGATGTCCCTTCGGTGACTGCTTGGTGTAGAAGGCATCGTTCACCACGAAATAGAGTGAGGTAGAGAGGTTAGGCACGTCGCAGCGGAAGGCCTCATAGGGGTCAACGGGTATCTCCAGCCGGTTCAGGTTGACGCCATAGTCAGGCTCGAAGAGCTTCTGCAGGTCGGTGTACTTATAGCGCTCCACATTCTTCGACGGGAAGCCCTGTCGGCAAAAGTCGTTGAAGGCCTGATCGCGCACGGCATTCATCGCATCGCTGCCATGCTCGCAGATCATGGTGCGGCACTGCCGGTACAGGTCGATATATTGGAGCTCCGCCCCAGTCTGCTCCGACGGGGAGGAGGTCATATTCTGTTTCTTCGTTTGTTCGTCCATCTTGATTTTTAACTGTTGATGGTTGAAAGTAGGATTATCGCCCACTCAACTATGAACTAAGAATTCTGGGAAAGGCTTTCCTTAATCCAGTCGTAGCCGTGCAGCTGAATCTCCTTGGCCAGCTCAGGGCCGCCGGTTCTCACTATTCTGCCCTGATAGAGCACATGGACATACTGCGGACGAATCATCTCGAGCAGGCGGTCGTAGTGGGTGATGACGATGCACGACTTCTCTGGCGTCATCAGTTTGTTGACGCCCTCGGCCACGATGCGCATGGCATCGACATCGAGCCCCGAGTCGGTCTCGTCGAGAATGCTCAGCCGCGGCTCGAGCATAGCCATCTGGAAAATCTCGTTGCGCTTCTTCTCGCCGCCGCTGAAACCTTCGTTCACCGAGCGGTTGGCCAGTTTCTGGTCGAGCTCCACAATCTTGCGTTTTTCGCGCATCAGCTTGATGAAGTCAGCAGCATTCATCGGCTCCAGTCCTTGATACTTACGCTTCTCGTTGATGGCAGCGCGCATGAAGTTGGTCATCGACACACCGGGAATCTCCACCGGATACTGGAACGAGAGGAAGAGCCCTTCGTGAGCGCGGTCTTCGGGTTTCATGGCCAGCAGGTCTTTGCCGTTGAAGGTGGCCGTGCCCTCAGTGACCTCATAGAGCGGATTACCCACGAGCACGGCGCTCAGTGTAGACTTGCCCGACCCGTTAGGCCCCATGATGGCGTGTGTCTCGCCGTCGCGAATGGTGAGGTCAATGCCTCTTAATATTTCTTTATCGCCGATACGGGCGTGAAGGTTTTTTACTTCTAACATTTTTTAATGTTAAGGGTTGAATGTTGAATTTTAAAATAATCATCCTATATAGCCATGCATTATGAACTCGAAACTATCCCACCGTGCCTTCGAGCGAGACAGAGAGGAGCTTCTGGGCCTCGACGGCAAACTCCATGGGGAGCTTGTTGAGCACCTCCTTGGCATAGCCGTTGACGATGAGCCCCACGGCCTGTTCCGTCGGGATGCCACGCTGGTTGCAGTAGAAGAGCTGGTCCTCAGATATCTTGCTGGTGGTAGCCTCATGCTCGAAGATGGCAGTAGGGTTTTTCACGTCCATATAGGGGAAGGTGTGGGCGCCGCAGTCGGAGCCCAACAGCAGCGAGTCGCACGACGAGTAGTTGCGGGCGTTCTCGGCTGTGGCAGCAGCGCGGACGAGACCGCGGTAGCTGTTTTGCGAGTGGCCGGCGCTGATGCCTTTCGAGATGATGGTCGAGCGGGTGTCGCGCCCTATGTGTATCATCTTCGTGCCCGTGTCGGCCTCCTGATAGTTGTTGGTGACGGCCACACTGTAGAACTCGGCCTGCGAGCGGTCGCCGCGCAGGATGCACGAGGGATATTTCCACGTGATGGCCGAGCCGGTCTCCACCTGCGTCCACGACAGTTTGCTGTCGGCACCGCGCAGGTCGCCGCGCTTGGTCACCAAGTTGAGCACGCCGCCACGGCCCTGCTCGTCGCCGGGATACCAGTTCTGCACGGTAGAATACTTCACCTCGGCGCGGTTCATCACGATAATCTCGACGATGGCAGCATGCAGCTGGTTCTCATCGCGCATCGGGGCGGTGCAGCCCTCGAGGTAGGATACGTAGGCATCGTCGTCAGCAATGATGAGTGTGCGCTCAAACTGGCCAGTGTTGCGGGCGTTGATGCGGAAATAGGAGCTGAGCTCCATGGGACAGCGCACGCCCTTGGGGATATAGACGAAAGAGCCGTCACTGAACACGGCCGAGTTGAGAGCAGCAAAGAAGTTGTCTTTATAGGGCACGACAGTGCCAAGATACTGCCTGACGAGGTCGCCATGCTCCTTGATAGCCTCGCCGATAGAACAGAAGATGACGCCCTTCTCACGCAACTTCTCCTTGAAGGTGGTCTTCACCGAGACTGAGTCCATGATGGCATCTACGGCCGTGTTGCCGCTCAGCGCCAGACGCTCTTCAAGCGGTATGCCCAGCTTGTCGAAAGTTTTTTCCAGTTCGGGGTCTATCTGATCTGACTGGGAGCCGTCAGACGCCTTGGCCTTTTTGGCAGTAGGGTCGGCATAATAGCTGATGGCCTGATAGTCTATCTCAGGCACATGCACGTGGCCCCACTTTGGTTCCGTCTGCTCTTTCCAATAGCGAAAGGCACGTAGGCGGAACTCGAGCATCCACTCGGGCTCTTCCTTTTTAGCTGAGATGAGCCGAACGATATTCTCGTTCAGCCCTTTCTCTATGATTTCCGTATGTACGTCTGTGGTGAAGCCGAACTCATACTTCTGCTCAGCCACCTGACGCACGAACTCGTTGTTATAGCTCATTGTTTGTTGTTCGTCGTTCATGGCTCATGGCTCATGGCTCAGAGTTGAGGTATCTCCCCAACTGCAAACCAAGAACTATGAACCGTGAACAGAAATTAAAGTTTCTGTTGCACCTCAATCTCAGTGAAGGTCTCGATGATGTCGCCCTGCTGGATGTCGTTGAAGTTGACAAGCGAGATACCGCACTCAAAGTTGGTGGCCACCTCCTTCACATCGTCCTTATAGCGTTTCAGGGCGTTGATGGCTCCGGTGAAGACAACGATGCCGTCGCGCACCAGACGGGCCTTGTCGGTGCGGTGCACCTTGCCCTCTACAACCATGGCGCCGGCCACGGTACCCACCTTCGAAATCTTGTAGACCTCGCGCACCTCTACCTGTCCGGTCACCTGCTCCTTCACCACCTTGTCGAGCATGCCCTCCATGGTAGAGTGGATGTCGTCGATGGCGTCGTAGATGACCGAGTAGGTGTTGATCTCCACGCCTTCGCGCTCGGCCAGCTTGCGTGCATCCGACGAGGGACGCACCTGGAAGCCTACGATGACGGCGCTTGAGGCCGAAGCCAGCATGACGTCGTTCTCGCTGATCTGGCCTACGGCCTTCGAGATGACGTTCACCTGCACTTTCTCCGTCGACAACTTGATGAACGAGTCGGAGAGGGCTTCGATAGAACCGTCGGTGTCGCCCTTCACCACAATGTTCAGCTCGTGGAACTCGCCCAGAGCGATGCGGTGGCTGATGTCGTCGAGGCCTATGGTCTTCTGCGTGCGCAGTCCCTGCTCGCGGGCCAGCTGCTCACGTTTGTTGGCAATCTCGCGGGCCTCCTGCTCAGAGTCCATCACGTTGAAGGCATCACCGGCGGTGGGAGCGCCGTTCAGGCCCAGGATGATAGCAGGCTGGGCGGGTTTGGCCTCCTGTATGCGCTCGTTGCGCTCGTTGAACATAGCCTTGATCTTGCCGTGGCTTGTTCCGGCAATGACGATGTCGCCCACTTTCAGCGTGCCGTTGCTGACGAGCACGGTAGAGACGTAGCCGCGGCCCTTGTCGAGACTCGACTCGATGATAGAGCCCGTGGCCTTGCGGTTGGGGTTGGCCTTCAGCTCGAGCATTTCAGCCTCGAGGAGCACTTTCTCGAGCAGCTCCTCCACGCCGATGCCCTTCTTGGCCGAAATCTCCTGGCACTGGTACTTGCCGCCCCATTCCTCGACGAGCAAGTTCATGTTGGCCAGATCCTCGCGAATCTTGTCGGGGTTGGCCCCCGGCTTGTCAATCTTGTTGATGGCAAACACCATCGGCACGTTGGCAGCCTGAGCATGGGCGATAGCCTCCTTGGTGGTAGGCATCACCGAGTCGTCGGCAGCAACGATGATGATGGCAATATCCGTCACCTGGGCACCACGGGCACGCATGGCCGTGAAGGCCTCGTGACCAGGGGTGTCGAGGAAGGTAATCTGCCTACCATCGGGCAGCGTCACGTTATAGGCACCAATGTGCTGGGTGATGCCGCCGGCCTCACCGGCGATGACGTTGGTCTTGCGGATATAGTCGAGCAGCGAAGTCTTACCATGGTCCACATGACCCATCACGGTGACAATCGGTGCGCGCGGCAGCAGGTCGTTCTCGTCGTCGGCCTCCACCTGTATGGCGTTCTGCACCTCGGCACTGACATATTCGGTGGTGAAGCCGAACTCATCGGCCACGATGTTGATGGTCTCGGCATCGAGGCGCTGGTTGATGCTCACCATGATGCCGATAGACATGCATGTGCCGATGACCTTCACCACGGGCACGTTCATCATCGTGGCAAGCTCCGAGACGGTCACAAACTCGGTCAGCTTCAGCGTCTTGCTCTGTGCTGCCTCAGCGGCCATCTCCTCGTTCATGCGCTCCTGCACGGCGTCGCGTTTCTCCTTGCGGTACTTGGCGCCCTTCTTGTTCTGCATGGTCTTCGAGGTGAGGCGGGCCAGCGTCTCCTTCACCTGGCGTGCCACATCCTCCTCGTTCACCTCCACGGGCTTCTGCACCTGGCGGTTCTTCTTGTTCTTCTTGCCGCCCTGCTGGTTCTGCTGGTCGCTGAAGTTCTGCCCTCCGCCCTTGTTCTTCTTCTTGCCGGGCTGCTGTTGCTGCTGTTTGGCAGCAGCCTCAATATCTACCTTATTAGTGCGTATGCGCTCGCGCTTCTTCTCGCCGGTCTGTCCGCCGGCGGCACGCTGCTGCGCAGCTTTCTCCTCGCGCTGCTTGCGCTTCTCCTCCTTTGTCTTCTTCTTGGGGCGGGTGCTCTGGTTGAGGGCCGACAGGTCAATCTTGCCCAGCACATTCACCTTCGGGGCCAGCTTGGCCTCACTCTTCAGGGTGAAGATTTCCTTGGCCGGGGCAGTGGGAGCTGGGGCGGCGGGAGCCTGGGTCTCAGCCTTCGGCGCCACGGTCGTCGGGGCCTCAGCAGCTGGCTCTGTGGCCTTCTCCGGGGCGGCGGGAGCTGGGGCGGCGGGTGCGGCAGGCGCAGTCATGAGCTGCTCGGCGGTCTCCGCCTTCGGCTGCTCGCTGACAACAGCGGTCTTTGCTTCTGCCGGGGCTGGGGCCACAGCAGGCTGTTCGTTCTTCGGAGCCGGGCTCACGGCAGCAGCCTTCGGCTCAGGTTGTGATGCAGGGCTCACAGATGGCGCGGGAGCAGCAGCCTTGGGTGCCACAGGGGCAGGCTTCGGCTTGCCCACGGCATCGAGATCAATCTTGCCCAGCGGCCGGAACTGCTGGCGATGCGCCATCTGTTCCTCGGTCTTGGTGATGGCCTTGGTCTCCGACTGAGGGCCCGTGCTCACGGTTCTCTTCTTCTCCTTCTTAGGGAAGAGCCTGTCGGCCTGCGTCTTCACCGCCTTGTCGCCGCTGAACTCCTGCACGAGGGCAGCATACTGCTCGTCGCTGATTTTGGTGTTCGAGGTGGCGTCGTCGCGGATCTCACCCAAGCTCTTTTTGTTTTTCAGGAAATCAACTGCCGTTTGAAGTCCTATATTCAGTTCTGTTAATACTTTGTTTAATCTGATACCCATACTTTTCTTTTTAATTCTTCGTTCATAGTTCATAGTTCACAGTTCATAGTTTTTTGTGCTGTTCATAATTCACATCATCAGTTTCGCCGCAAACGGCGCCTTCTCGCTATGAACTATGAACTATGCACTATGAACTTATTCAAACTCTGCGCGGAGCACGTCGAGCACGTGGTCCACGGTTTCCTCCTCAAGGTCGGCCTTCTCAATGAGCAGGTCGCGCGGTGCGTTGAGCACCTCCTTGGCGGTGTCGTATCCCAGAGCCTTGATAGCATCAATGACCCACTGGTCAATCTCGTCGCTGAACTCGTCGAGGTAGATGTCCTCATCGTCGTCGGCATCCTGCACCACGCGGAACACGTCGATGGTGTGCTCAGTGAGCATCGAGGCCAGCTTGATGTTCATGCCGCCCTTGCCGATGGCCAGGCTCACCTCTTCAGGCTGCAGATACACCTCAGCCTTGTGGTTCGCCTCGTCGAGCTTTATCTCGGTCACCTTGGCTGGCGAGAGGGCGCGCTGGATGAAGAGCTGCGTGTTCGACGAGTAGTTAATCACGTCGATGTTCTCGTTCTGCAGCTCGCGCACGATGCCGTGCACGCGGCTACCCTTCACGCCCACGCAGGCTCCCACGGGGTCTATACGGTCGTCGAAGCTCTCCACGGCCACCTTAGCGCGTTCACCCGGCATGCGTGCCACCTTACGGATGGCAATGAGCCCGTCGGCAATCTCAGGCACCTCGGCCTCGAGCAGACGCTTGAGGAACTCAGGGCTGGTACGCGAGAGCATGATGCGCGGGTTGTTGTTGTCGTTGTTTACCTCTTTCACCACAGCACGGATGGTCTCACCCTTGCGATAGTTATCGGCAGGAATCTGGTCGGCCTTCAGCAGGTGCAGCTCGTTGCCCTCATCGTCCATGAGCAGCACTTCGCGCTTCCACATCTGGTAGACCTCACCCGAGACGATGGTGCCCACCTTGTCCTTGTACTTCTGGTAGAGGGCGTCGTGGTCGAGCTCCAGAATCTTCGAGGCCAGCGTCTGGCGCAGGTTGAGGATGGCGCGTCGGCCGAACTTGGTGAAGTCTACCTCTTCGCTTACCTCCTCGCCCACTTCGTAGTCGGGCTCAATCTTCAGTGCGTCGCTCAGCGAGATTTCCTTGTTCTCGTCCTGCACCTCGTCGTCGGCCACCACGATGCGGTGGCGGTGAATCTCGAAGTCGCCCTTGTCGGGGTTTACAATCACGTCGAAGTTCTCGTCCGAGCCGAACATCTTGGCCAGCACGTTGCGGAAGCTCTCCTCCAGAACGCTCACCAGCGTGGTGCGGTCGATGTTCTTCGTCTCCTTAAACTCCTGAAAGGTCTCAAACATGCTGGGACCTTTTGCGTCTTTCTTTGTTGCCATAAGCCCACCCCCACCCCCTCCCCGAGGGAGAGGCGCTTGGTTAGTTACGGGGGTTCCAAGCTATATTATTATTTCCGTTAATTACTACTGGTGTCGTCTGCCCGTCGCATGTTTCTCTTCCACGGAGAAGAAACCGCAGGCAGCCTTTACTTAAAGCTCAGCAGATACTTCGTAGACTTCACCTCGTCCATCGAGAACTCACGGTCTACGTCGACCTTCACGGGGCGCTTCTTGCCCTCGGGCACCTGCTTCTCCTGCGTGGTCAGCGTGAAGCGGCGGCCGTCTACCTGCTTCAGCGTGCCCGTCAGCTTGCGGCCTTCAGCGTCGATCACCTCCACCTGGTCACCCACGTGGTTGCGATACTGCTGCTCCACTTTGAACGGCTGGCCCAGTCCGGCCGAGCCCACCTCGAGCTCAAAGTCGTCGAGCTCCTCGCCCAGCTTCTCCTGCAGGAATCGGCTCAGCTCAGCGCAGTCCTCAATCCACACCCCGTCGGCATGGTCTATCTCGATGGCGATACGGTCGTCGCCCTCCATCATGATATCCACCAGAAAGTAGTCGCTCTCCTGGAGCCACTCTTCCACATAGCTTTTTAGCGTGTCCTTGCTGATCATTTATGTCGCACAATTATGATTTATAACAGAAATGAGGAGCTTTTGTCAAGCCCCTCATTCCACTGAACGGGTGCAAAGATAAGCATTTTTCCTGAATCCCGCAAATATTTCTTCAAGTTTTTTAAAAAACATGAAATAAAAGCGCTGTTTGTCAAGCCATTGGAGCCGTGCCTACCGACGACTGGCGGCAGGACTGCTCCTACACAATGAGGGCCTAAACGCAGGGCGTCGAGGGGCTCGTCGCCTTGCATTCAGGCCCTCGTTGATTGGCAATCAGGCCTGCATCGTGGGCCATGACACTATTCGCGGCGACGCATCAGTCGGCCAGAATGAAGTCGAGCTGGCGCCGCTCCAGGTTGGCACGGGCCACCTTGATGCGGATAGGGTCGCCCAGCAGGAACTTCTTGTGCGTGCGGCGGCCCACGAGACAGTAGCGGCGCTCGTCGAACTCATAGTAGTCGCCGTCGAGGTCGTGCATGCCGATGAGTCCCTCGCAGTGGTTCTCGTCAATCTCGCAGTAGAGGCCGTAGCTCTGTATGCCCGAGATGTGGGCGTCGAACTCCTGCCCTATCTTATCGCCCATAAACTCCACCATCTTATATTTTATAGAGTCGCGCTCAGCCTGCTGTGCCGTCTGCTCCATGTCGCTGGAGTGCTCGCATTGTTCCTCGTAGTATTTCTGGTTGGCACTCCGTCCGCCCTCCTGATAGCGGGTGAGCAGGCGATGCACCATCGTGTCGGGATAGCGGCGGATGGGCGACGTGAAATGGGTGTAGTAGTCGAAGGCCAGTCCGTAGTGGCCTATGTTGTGGGTAGAGTATTTGGCCTTCATCATGGCGCGCAGGGCGAGCGTCTCCACCAGCTTCTGTTCGCGCTGCCCCTGGGCCTGTTCCATCAGACCGTTGAGACTCTTCGAGATGGCGCCGCGCGTGCCGGCAGTCTTCACCTTGTAGCCGAAGGGTGCCACCACCTGACGCAGCTGCTCCAGCTTTTGTGGGTCGGGCTGGTCGTGTATGCGGTAGGGCAGCGTCTTGGCTTTGGTGCCTTTGGGCACGCGCCCTATCATCTCGGCCACAGTGCGGTTGGCCAGCAGCATAAATTCCTCGATGAGCTGCGTGGCCAGCGTCGATTTCTTGAAGTAGCAGCGCGTAGGATGCCCCTGTTCGTCGGTGTCGAAGTGCAGTTCCTCGCGGTCGAACTTCACGGCGCCAGCCTTGAAGCGCCGCTCGCGCAACTTCTGCGCCATGTGGCTGAGAGCCTGCAGGGAAGCGTGAAGCGTGGGAAGAGAAGCATCTGCTGCCGCCGTGTTGCTGGCAGAAGGAACAGCGGCAGCATGGTTACCGTTTTTCTCTTTTTCGTCCTCCTTCAGAATCTCGTCAACCTCCTCGTAGGCAAAGCGACGATCACTGCGTATGACGGTGTGCACCAGGCGCGAGCTCTTGATGTTGGCATCCTGGTCCATCACGAAGACCACACTGTAGCACAGCTTGTCTTCATCGGGGCGCAGCGAGCAGATGTAGTTGCACAGCCGCTCGGGCAGCATGGGGATGGTGCGGTCGACGAGGTAGACGCTTGTGGCCCGCTGCTGGGCCTCTTTGTCGATAATGCTGCCCTCGGTCACATAGTGGCTGACATCGGCAATATGTACGCCGACCTCGTAATAGCCTGCCCCCTCCGCAGAAGTTTCATTGCTCCCCCTTCCCTTCGAGGAAGTTTGGGGGACACTCCTGATGCTCAGCGCATCGTCGAAGTCCTTGGCGTCCTTCGGGTCGATGGTGAAGGTAAGCACCTGGCGGAAGTCCTCACGGCCCTTCAGGTCGGCAGGCGTTATCTCGCCACTGATCTTGTTGGCGGCCTCCTCCACCTTCTTCGGATATTTATAAGGCAGGCCGTATTGTGCCAGGATGGCGTGCATCTCCACGTTGTTGTT
This sequence comes from Prevotella sp., assembly GCA_017934525.1. Classification (GTDB taxonomy): domain Bacteria; phylum Bacteroidota; class Bacteroidia; order Bacteroidales; family Bacteroidaceae; genus Prevotella. Next base: position 11,049 of record JAGBJJ010000027.1, on the reverse strand, counting down.
GCCTTGCTCACCCAGCACGTCAATCACCTCGCCTACCAGGTTCTTCGACTCGGCCGAGGGCCACTGTGTAATCTTCACCACGGCCTTCTGGCCGGTGACGCCGCCCTTCAGTTTCTTCTTCGGTATGAGTATGTCGTGCACGAAGCCGCCGCCCTCGGTGTTCAGGAAGGCGAAGTCCTTCTCCACCTGCAGGATGCCCACGGCCTGGTCGCGCTTGCGCTCCAGTATCTCGGTGACGATGGCCTCTTTCATGTGGTTAGGCCGGCGGGCCATCATCGCCACACGCACGCGGTCACCGCTCATGGCCCACATCGAGTTGCGCTCAGAGACGAAGATAGGGTCGCCGCCGCCGTCGGGCACAAACGAGTTCTTGCCGTTCTGCTTGCGCACGAATGTGCCCTCCTGCACCTGTGTCTTCATGTTTAGACGGTAGGCGCCGTCAGGCGTTTTCACCACGTAGTCGTCCCACGTCATCTCCTCCAGTGCATCGATGGCCAGCATCTTCAGCGGGTGGGTGTTCAGCCTCAGGGCCTTGAATATCTGTCGCAGCGACAGCGGCTCGTTAGGGTGAGCCTGCAGCAGCCCCTGCAATGCACCGGCCACATCACGTTTCGACGACCGGCGTTTCATTTCTTTCCTTGGCATAGTAATAGGGTCATAATATTTATATGCGGCAAAGATAGGCGTTTTTTCTGAAACGGCCAACTTTTCATGCGTTTTTTATAGTCTCACTTTTGCTTTTCCCTTGTTTTTTCGTATCTTTGCACCGTCATTGCTAAGAAGAAATGCTATGAAGGAAATATTGAGGCACTTCAAGACAGAAGGCACGGTGAGCGACATCGCACCCCTGGGCGACGGACTCATCAACGACACCTATCGCGTGACCACGGCTGAGACTGACCGTCCCGACTACGTGCTGCAACGCATCAACACCAACGTCTTCACCAATCCAGAGGCTCTGGGGCGCAACATCAGCATCGTCACCAGCCACCTGCGGAAAAAGCTCGAGGCGCGGGGCGCAACCGACATAGACCGTCGCGTGCTGCGTTTCATCGAGACCGACGAGGGGCGCAACTGGTGGCAAAGCCCTGCCGACGGCAACTGCTGGCGCGTCAGCGTCTTCATCAGCGATGCCGTGACGCTCGACGCCGTCGACACCCACTCCTGCCGCGAGGCCGGACAGGCCTTCGGCGACTATGAGCTGATGCTCAGCGACTTGTCTGCCGATGCCCTCGCGGAGACCATCCCGCAGTTTCACAACATGGAGCTGCGCCTCAGTCAGCTGCAGCAGGCCATCAGGGCCGATGTCGCAGGGCGCGCCGCTGCCACCGCCGATTTCATCGCCGATATCATGCAGCAGGCCGACGCGATGTGTCTGGGCGAACGGCTCCACAGAGAGGGCCGCCTGCCCCGCCGCATCTGCCACTGCGACACAAAGGTGAACAACATGATGTTCGACCGCCACTCTGGCCGTTTCCTGCTCGTCATCGACCTCGACACCACCATGCCCTCACTCTTCTTCAGCGACTACGGCGACTTCCTGCGCTCGGCAGCCAATGCCACGGCCGAGGACGATCCGAGGCTGGAGAACGTGCGCTTCCGCGACGACATCTTCCGCGCCTTCACCGAGGGATACATCCAGTCGGCCTCACAGTTTCTCACGCCACCCGAAATCCATCTGCTGCCTTATGCTGCCGAACTTTTCCCTTATATGCAAGCCGTGCGATTCCTGTGGGACTACCTCTGCGGCGACCACTACTGGAAATGCCGCTACGAGGAGCACAACCTCGACCGAGCACGCAACCAGTGGCGCCTCTTCCTGCAGGTGAAGGCTCACGAACGGATGATGAGCGACTACATCACCACACTGCTGCAGCCGACCACGAGACATCTTTCTACTTAAATTAAGACCTACCTATGATTGTAGCTAAACGAATAGTCTGCTCCGGTCTGCTGAAGGCTGAGCAACTGCCGGCTCTTTTCAGCCGCGAAGGCATCGCATGGCAACGGCTGGACTGCGCCCCCTGGGCCGAGGCCTATCCCTACCGCCCTGACGTAAGTTTCGCCATTGCCCACAACGGCACGCAGGTGCTGCTATGCTGGCGCGTGGCTGAAGATGCGGTGCGTGCTATGGCACCGGCCGACGGCGGTCGTGTGTGGGAGGATTCCTGCTGCGAGGCGTTCATCCAATTGCCCGGACAGCCCCACTACTACAACCTGGAGTGCAACTGCGCCGGACAACTGTTGTTGGCCTGCGGGCCCGACCGCCACAACCGTCTGGCGGCACCCGCTGCCACGATGGCCTCCATCAGCCGCACCACATCGTTGGGCCGGCAGCCCTTCGACCTGCGGCAGGGACCTTGTCTGTGGCACATGGAACTGGCAGTGCCCGCCACAGTCTTCTTTGCCGACCATGTAGAGTGTCTCAGCGGCATCATGGCCCGCGCCAACTTCTACAAGTGTGGCGACCTGCTGCCCCGCCCTCACTTCCTCAGCCACTACCCCATCCCACTGCCGCACCCCGACTTCCATTGCCCGCAGCACTTCGGCGACCTGCTCTTCGAGTAGCACCGTCTCCCACACAACTTCCCCCTCGGCAGGCGTCACAAAATTAGTTGATTTTATCATAGATGATAGCATACCTCGACCTTTCTTAAATCGCCAGTTTTTTCAGCCATTCATTTATGAGTAGAACTTATTACTAAAAAAATAAGTTACGATTTTAGTTGCACAAACCGTTAAAAACATGTTAAAACTTCCATATTGTTGTATCTTTATAAAATAATTATTTACTTTTGCATACTTTTTTAACCATAAGTCAAAAAGAATTATTTAATGAAGAATTTTCTGACAGCAGTTATGCTGGTCATAGCATCAACCGTGATGGCAGTGCCTGCGCAGAGGGTGTGGAAAACGGTTGTGCAACCCGACGGCAGCAGTCTGAGGGTGATGCTTGTGGGCAATGCCCATTGCAGTTACTATGTCACCCAAGATTATCTGCCCCTCTGTGGCAATCCTGTTGGTGGCTTTCGCTACGCATCTTTCAGCGGTCGGCAGTTGCAGCCTACACCTATGTTGGCTCATGAACCAGAGTTGCGACAGGCAGCCGAAGTGAACCTGACGGAACAACTGCATATACAACCTGACACGGAACGGTGGCAGCAACAACAGTCTATGCGCCATGTGGAACAGAAAGATCCACAGGTACTCAGGGGTGACCGTAGGGGCTTGATAATTCTCGTGGAATTCCCCGACCAGAAGTTCTCTTCAGACGATCCAAAGCAGGTCTACAACGAGATTGCCAATCAGACTGGATACAGCCAGCACGGAGCGCAAGGCAGCGTGCACGACTATTTCAGTGCACAGAGCGGCGGATTGCTCAATCTTACATTTGATGTAGTGGGGCCTTTCACTTTGCAGAAAAGCGTGCGCTACTATGGTGAGCGGGGCGAAGACCTGGGTACGACACGGGCCGACTTGCATGCGGGCGAGATGATACAAGAAGCCTGTCTGGCGGCTGACGCACACGTGGACTATTCTCAATACGACTGGGATGGCGACAACGAGGTTGACCAGGTGTTTGTGCTCTATGCAGGCTATGGCGAGGCTTCCGGAGGCCCCGACTACACAGTGTGGCCCCATGAATGGACACTAACTGATGCTGCCGATAGCTCACTCGAGCTTGACGGAACCATCGTTGACACCTATGCCTGCTCAGCAGAGCTGAGTGGTGACAGTGGGGCTGTGCTGAACGGCATTGGCACCTTCTGTCATGAGTTCTCTCATTGTATGGGACTGCCCGACATGTATGATACAAACTGGCGTGCCTTCGGTATGGGCGACTGGGATGTGATGAGCCATGGCAGCTACAATGGTGGCTTCAATGGCGAGAATCCCCTTGGCTGGTGTCCTGCAGGATATACAAGTTATGAGAAAATGTATTGTGGCTGGCAGGAGCCTATAGAGCTTAACAGTCTCGGCTCGCTCGACTATATACCTACTACCGTGAAAGAAATGAAACCGCTGAGCCAGCAGGGTGAGTTCTATAAGATAGTGAATCCTGGCCGCCCAAATGAATACTACTTGCTTGAGAACCGCCAGAAGAACGGATGGGACTCCGAGTTGCCTGCCAGCGGCCTGCTTATTCTGCATGTCGACTATATGCCTAACCCATGGCGCCGCAACTATGTGAATAGTGATGCCGACCATCAGCGTGTGAGTATTTTCCATGCAGACAATGAGGCCAGCAGCGGTCTGCCGGGTGAGCTGGGCGATCCTTATCCCTTTGAAGGCAACGACAGTCTGACTGATTATTCGCAGCCTGCGGCCACCTTATTTAATAACAATATAGACGGAGAGCGCCTTATGCACTGTGCCATTACAGGTATAGAGTGCCACGATGACGGCACTGTGTCGTTCTGCTTCAGTAAGCAGGAAAACGATGAGTCGGCCATCAGTCCGCTCACAGCATTCTCTCGCCAGCGTCCCGCCTACCAACTTGACGGTATACAGGTGCGCGATGGTATGCTGCGACAAGGAATAACGATAGACTGTAATAGCCAGGGATGGCACAAGCGGGTTGTAAGATACTAAGTCTCAGATGTCAAAGAGGAATTCTATGATGACAAGAATTGCAAGAGATGCTTTCCGGCGTCTCATCCTGCTGACTTTTATCCTGCTGCCATGCTTGGAGGCTTATGCCATCAGGATTTCTGTTGAGCACGAAGGTACTTTCTACTATGATAAAATCAAGGGTCGTAACTACAATGTATGGACAGAGCTGACAATAGCAGGACCACTGAACAATCAAGACATTATGGTTGTGGGGCAGATAGCACAGATGGGCAAGCTATCAAGTCTTGATCTGAGCCAGACCGCGGGTGTCGACTCTATACCTGACACGGCCTTGCGTAACAGTCAGAAACTGGAATTGGTGAAGTTGCCCGAGGGGCTTACATCGGTTGGCGAATATGCATTCTGCTTTTGTAATTATCTCACTGAGGCCGTGCTACCAGCCGCATTGACAACAGTTCCCAAAGGCCTTTTCTACAATGACACGGCTCTGGTCTCGCTTACGTGGCCCAACCAACTGCAGAGCATCGGCGTTCAGCCTTTCTATGATTGTCAGGGACTTAAACAGCTTGCACTACCTGCCAGCTTGCTCACAATCGGTTCTGCCGCCTTTCAAAACTGCACAAGCACCACCGAAGTGGTGATGCCCGACGAGGTGCAGCTGATAGGAAAACAGGCGTTCGCGTTCTGCTCAGCGATGAGGTCAGTTACCTTGGGGCCGTCTGTACGTCTGATCGGCGACGCAGCTTTCTATCAGAACAATAACCTCAAAAGCGCAGCATGTTCCTGCACTACTCCGTCCGACGCCGAATTTGCGTTCATGAATGTCGACCTGTATAACACCGAGCTTCATGTGCCCGTCGGCACGACACTCCTCTATCAGCACGCACCGGGTTGGGAAGACTTTTATAACATCATCGACGACTACTGCAGCAGTGTGCGACATGTAGCAGTCGGTCAGATAGAACTACACGACTTTGACTTCATGGGGCGGTCGGCAATGGGCCGTGGCCTGCGCATTGTTCGCTTAAACGATGGCCCTATACGGAAGGTGATAGCCACATAACAACATACAATTTAATAACCAAACTTAAAACCATCATGAAAAGACTTTTTACACTTGTCTTCAGTGCCCTCTTCGCACTGACTTTGTCGGCTACTGAGAAAACCATCACGCTCACGCAGGCCGGCACCATCGGTGAACTCTACTCCTACACTGAGGTCTTCCAGTGGACAATGTTGACCATCAAGGGCCCGATGAACGATAGCGACTTTGCCACTTTGTCGAGCGACTTACGCAACTATGGCGCTTCGGTCATCTCTGTTATTGACATGAGCGAAGTGACAGAACTGACAAAGATTTCAAACGGAGGCTTCGCTGAGCTTAAAGCCCTGACGCAGGTGAAGCTTCCTGCTCAGATCAAGACCATCGAGGCCGGTGCGTTCTATAATGATAAAAATCTGGTTTCGGTCACGTTTCCCGAAGAGCTACAATCTGTCGGTGCAATGGCATTCTACAACAACCAGAGCCTGTTGCAAATCAAGCTGGGCAGTAAGTTGGAGACCATCGGTCGCCAGGCTTTTCTGAACTGCACCTCGCTGGTGAACGACATCATCAAGATTCCCGCATCGGTAAGCAGTATTGGCGAGGGGGCCTTCTCCATGCTGACACCTGTGACCGACTTCATTGTCGATGCCGCTAATGAAAACTATTGCAGTGTCGATGGTCTGCTTTACGATAAACAGAAAACCGTGCTGCTTGCTGTCCCTGCAGCCTACAAAGGGGTTGTTGACGTGGCTCAGAGTGTTGTCAGATTGGGAGCTTTCAGTGCTGCCGGCTGCCGCAAGATGACAGGCATCAACATTCCTGCCGGTCTGTCTGAAATTGGCGATGCAGCCTTCCTCTACGACGAGAAGCTCACCTCGCTCAGTCTGCCGGCTTCACTCACCAATATTGGCGAGGATGTGTTCAATGGCCTGGATGCCATGGAAGCTGTCAATGTGGCCCCAGGATGTCCTATTTTGTCATCAGACAATGGCGTGCTGTTCAATGCTGACAAGACCTCGCTGCTGCTCTATCCGGCCATGAAGACAGCAGAAAGCTATACACTGCCTGACTGCACGACCGAAATAGGCTTGAGTGCCTTCTACGGACAGAAGTACATGAAAGCTGTCAAACTGCCTATGGGCCTGAAAACCGTAAGCGATATGGCTTTCGCTGGAAGCGTGGCCCTGGAGTCAATCTTCATCCCTGCCAGTGTCGATTCGCTCGGCGTATCGGCTTTCGAAAGCTGTCATAACCTGAAGTCGGTGGTTATCGATGCCAATATCAGCACTATCCCCGCCAACTGTTTCATCGACTGCCGCTCGCTGTCAGAAATCTCACTGCCCGAAAGCATCAAAGAGATAGCTAATGCTGCTTTTGCTTACACGAATTTCAGCACATTCGTTCTGCCTGAAAATGTAGAGAAAGTGGGGATGCTGGCCTTCTCTTACATGAACAATCTGAAATCATTCTATATCAACCCGAAACTTGTCTATCTTGGCACCAGCATCATGTACAATCTGGTGTTTAACGAGAGCAACAACATTGAAGATGTTTATTGCCTTACATCTTTGGTACCTGTGGCTGGCAGCGACGCCTTCATGTCTATCTCTGACGATGGCAAGACCAATTGGTCTATCATGCAAAATGCTACACTTCATGTGCTGAAGAGCGCCAGAAGCAGTTTCAAGGACACCAGTTGGGAAGAGAGTTTTGGCGATTTGGTTGGCGATGCCACGATGGAAGAATACCAGAATGCTCTGGCCAGTGCACGCCAGCGTGCCGGTGCGACAGGAATAGCAACTCCCACAACAGGCAGCCGTGCAGCCAAGACGGCCATCTACGACATGAGCGGCCATCGTCTGCCCTCCATGCAGAAAGGCTTGAACATCATCCGCATGGCCGATGGTCAGGTGAGAAAAGTTGTCGTGAAATAAAAAACACATTATTCTTAAAAGCATAATAGCTATGAAACAAAGAATTCTGATGACGGCGTTGCTGGCCTTCATTCTTGGCCACGCAGCATCATGGGCCGACGAGGTTTCAAATTACAAATGGAACTTGAACGGCCTGAGTAATGGCAAGCTCGACAGACAATTCGCTCCCGCAGGATGGGGGCACATCGACGACTATTGGTACGGCGAGCCCGAATATACAAAGTCGGCACAGACTATTACATGCACAGATCAGGGCGATGGCGACTACGGACACATGGATCTGCTCGTGTCGCCGCTGGTAAAAGGGCAGGTGACTATTAAGGCCAAGGACAATAGCAGCTATGAGAGCGGCACCGTGACTTTTTATGCCTGCACGAAGAGCGGGAGCACCTTCAAGGCTGGCAGTGAGCTGCAGCCATTGACGGCCTTCACACACTCACAAGACGACTATGAGACGCTGACTCTCTCGCTCGACGAATATACTTATGTGGGCATACGCATTAGTAATTGCACCGTGCGCGACTTTGAGGCCGAACAGGCCGACGTGACAGTGAAGAAAGAACTTGCCATCAGTAGTGTGACGAGTAAGAACGCTGCCACTATTGACGTGACACCTGAAGGGACTTTCACCCTCAGCTATGGGGTGAAGGTGAAGAACTGCGGTGACGTGGAAATATCTGAAGCTGACCCTAACTTCAGCATAAGCCTGCTGGTTAGTAACGAGAACACCGTAGTGGCCACAGAGCCCATTCGTGCTACACTGAAAGCAGGTGAGACCTCTGATGAGATTGTTATCTCGGCTACACTTAATGCTGCCGACTATACTTCGCCCCTGGCTGTGGCCATTCGCGAAAACTTCACAGAGAGCATCAGCCGCCAGGCTGCCGTGTCGGTCACGCCGTACGTCCCGATGCTGAGTGTCAATCTCGACGGCAAGGAGTTAACGGCTGATGACATTGTCAGCTTCGGCAATACAAAGACGGCCGTGGAACGCACACTGACGCTTATCAACAGTGGCGGTAAGGATGCTCATATCACATCGATTATGACGACAGGCAACTTCAGCCTGAAGAGTGATGCACCTCAGAATGTCCCCGCCCATGCCTCAGCCACCCTCACTGTCGAGATGGGGATTGCAACTGTGGGCCAGCAGAACGGCACGCTCACCATTGCTGGTGACGAAGGCATCAATTTGGTTGTGGCTTTGTCTGGAAATGTGATTGACAGTAATGTCTATTTTGAGGACTTCGAAACTTCTGACAATATTCCTGAGGGAATGATTAATGAAGGCGACTGGTCGATAGGGAAAGGCAGCAATGGCTCAAACACAGCCTACGTTTACTGGACATCGAATAATAAGCTCATCACCCCGAAACTCCATGTGGAGAATGGGGCACAGCTGACTGTCGACGTGGCGCGCTACAGCAACTACACCCCAAAACTTATCATTAGCTATTCTGCCGACCGCGTCAATTGGACTGAGGCGAGAACAGTGACCGACAGTGAATTTCCTGCCCGCGAGGGTGATTATTGGTCGGGATATACATATCCCTTCAGCACTATTACTGTGAATTCGATTCCTGCCGGCGACTATTTCATTGGTTTTCAGGCAGACTATGCCCGTATAGACAATATCTGCGGATATGAGCTGGCTCCATTGAGTCACGATGTGGCACTAATGAACGTAAAGATACCTGCCACAGGCAACGTCAATGAAAAACTGGCGACAACAGTGGATGTATGCAACTACGGCGTCGTGGAGCACGCAGGTGAATATACCATAGAGTTGCTGATTGATAATGAAATTGTGGCCCAGGGCGATGCTGTTGAACTGGATAAAAATGCTATGGTGAGCTACAAGCTGGAGTTCACACCCCACGAGGTTGGAGTCTTTGAGGCAAAGATTCGTTTCAGTGCTGACGACTATGAGGTAGAGAGTGCTGCCACGGAACTCGTGGTGAATGCAGAAAGTGCCTCGGAGTTGGTGCAGGTGGGTACACCTGACGGTGAGAATAATTCAGTCGCTCCTATGTGTCTGACTGAGAAATATAGCGCATCGTCTACTCTTTATCCTTCCAACCGTCTGGACATTGAGACTGGCACGAAGATCAGCGGCATTAAGTATAAAGGCATAAGCCGCTATGAGGTGGACCTCAACTCGCTGACGGTATGGATGGAAGAGGTTAACGGCACTGACATGCCTTCATCGCTGTCGGAGCTGACAGCTTATGCGACGAAAGTGTATGGCGAGGCCGCCTATTCGTTTGTAGGCCATAGCCGGGATGAGAACGTAGATGAGATTGTGATTAACTTTGCAGAGCCTATGGTATACCAAGGTGGTAACCTGCGCGTAACGATGCAGGCTTACTATCAGTATGCAGGCTACGACACTCCTACTTTTGAGGCTGAGCGCGGTTTAGGCACGACAATTTACGACTTTGACGACTATGACAAGGTGACATCACTGGGCAAGAAAGCTGATTTCTCTCCCGTTGTGTATCTTCTGACGGAGAAGGATGCGAAATGCCTGAGTGGCGTCGTGACGAACGGCATAGACGGCATTGAGAATGCAGTAATCACTTTGACTTCGGGCGATGTGCTGTACATGACGAGGACGGCGGCTGATGGTTCGTTCTGCCTGAATGTGCTGAAAGACAACCTTGTTTATGATCTGCGGGTGAGCAAGGACGGCTATGCAGACTACGAGGAGTCAGGTCTGAAGCTTACGGAGAACATCAGTGACAAGCAAATTGTGCTGTATGATGCAACTGACATCAAGACGCAATCGCTTGGAGTAACGCCACAGGGAGCTTATTATGACTTGAGCGGTCGGCGCTTAACAGACCGTCCTTCGACGAGGGGCGTATACGTGCACGACGGACGTAGGATTGTGATAAAGTAACAACTCCCTCTGTATTTGTTTTTTTTGTTTTGGCCTGGGTCGATTTCGACCTGGGCCAAAATGTATTATGTGTTGCAAACACTCAACACATGCAACTATTCAACGAGCCCTCATACGGCAGCCTTGGGCTGGAAATTTAGCAAAATGGTACTCTGTGTCTATCAGAATCATTTTATTTTGATTCAAATTTTGAAAAAATTCTTGCTGTCAGGCAGTGCGGTTCGTTTTTAACTGAACAGTTACCGATGTGATTTCTCTTGTTAAAAAAAACAAAAAAGCATACTGACTATGCTGCAAAATTAAAAAATAAACTATTTTTGCAAAATCAGTCAAGATAATATAAGTTAATGGATATCTTATCTGATTATATTATTTTATTGACTTTCAATTTACGTTATCAACAAAAAAAATTATGAGAAGATTCATCTATTTTGTAACAGCCGTTTTAGGTATGACATTATCGAGCTGCTCCAGCGACGATGGCGAGACAGCACAGCAGGCTGTAAGCACTCCCGGGGAGATAAGCCTCACGCGTGTAGAAAAGAAAATGGTGGCCGACGGCAACGACTTCGCCTTCAGCCTGCTGCACCAAC
>JAGBJJ010000026.1 GCA_017934525.1 Prevotella sp. | reverse complement strand
TCCAGTTCCGCCTGTTACACTCATTGAGCAGGTAAGCATAGAGTGCTATAGTAGTTGTGGGGAACATGTATTCCTCATGAGCACTCCAAAACCGATTTAGATATCCAATGTATGTCATTTCTTACTCGGTTTATATTCTGCTGTTTAATACAACGATGTTCTCCATAATCCAATTATTTTTATTTATTTCTTGAAATTTTTTGCAAATTTCGGTGTTTTTCTTGATATTGGGATTATGGAGAATGTGGATTTTAGATTAGGGCAAAATGCGCTAAATATCAGCACAATACAAAAATTCCACACCCTTTTGAGGTGTGGAAAAGTGTGGGGGTGGAGTGTGGATTTTTACTTTTTGATAATAAGTGAAGGGAAATTCTTCCTGAAATCTTCACTTGGCGGTCGCTGAGTTATATATTTCTCAGTAACATTGATGTTCTCACATACAGCTTTCAACCACCCATTATCATAAAAAACCTTTAGCTGAGCGCTTGTACATACGGCTTTTTATACTCAGAGACAAAGAGAGAATAACCCTCGACTTTCTTTGAACTGAAGTCCTGATAGTCGCCCTTGATGATAGGTTTTAGCCTCTCATTAAGAAAATCATATACTTCCATAACACTTATATCCTCTTCTGTTATATGGTTACATACTTCTGAGTGGGACTGTTGGGCGATTCTGGTTCTGTCATGCGAAGTGACTTGTTTAGAAGTGGGTCAATATACCTTTTCTTAACTTTATACCTGTCCTTCAGTCCCAGATGCTTGCAGATTTCAGACAGCGACTTTGGTTCTACACAGAAGGCAAGAAGCATCTGTTCTTTACTTACTGCTACTCCCTGCTTACTTACTGCCTTTTCGTCATTACTTACTGCCGAATCGATATTACTCCCTGCTTCTGTGGCAGTAAGTGGACGGCTTATACGCACTGTAAACTGGTTCCCCTCCTTGCTGTCTATAAATTCCACGCGGCTGTCTTCAGCCAATACACGTGGGATGCCTGAACCTAAACCACGGTAAGGCATGGTCTTGGCACAGAAGTTAGCCATCAATGGGTTACGGGCAAACGAATTGCCCAGTTTCACCTCGTCTATCGTATGACCGCCCATTACGCAACCAGGGTTCACTATCTCCACTCTGTCATCGAACACCATCAAGCGGATAGCAGCCGTTTTCAGCAGGTCAATATGTACCAGAGCGTTCTGAAGCAGCTCTTCCAACACGGTTTCAGGAATCTCCAACTGTCCGATAGAGTTAAACGACTGCCCGTTCTGTGTTCGGCGAAGGCACGACTTCAGCCACATCATGGCCTGCTCGAACATTTCCGGCACGGTGCCTTCAATATCACGGCTGTCACGATATTCTGTTCCTGCGATGCTATTCCCATAGAACCAGACGGCCTTGATAACGAACATGGGTTTGAACTGTTGTGGACGCTGACCAAAGAACAACAGACCTGCCGTAGTCAGTCTCCCTTCCGAGTCCGTAATATGCAGGTTGTGCAACAACTGTTCTTGCGGCACATCAAACTCTGTCATAGGTTTTCCGTAGACATTCTGGAAAAAACGGTCAAGTGCCAACGTGTCAATGTCTCTCACTGACGTATCTATCACACTGGCTTCGTCAGCGTGGTATTCTCCTGAGTCTTGAAAGAGGCTTAACAGTTCGCTGTTCTCTGTCACCCGACGTTTGTCAGCACCTTGCTTCACCCAGATGTGACCAGCCAAGTCTTTGTAGGGTTTATTACGCCCTCTTTGCACGGTAGCCACCAGAATCATTTTTCCATCTAAGTCCACAACGTCTGTCTGGATGTAGATGGTTGGGCGTACCTGTTCGTTGGCAGTGTTGCCCAGTTCGCGACTTGTCTGCTGAATGGAATCGTAGTCAAGACCAAGAATCTCGCCAGTCTTGTCTTTCACTCCAAACAACAATTCTCCACCTTCACAGTTGGCAAAGGCCACCATTTCGGCAGCAATCTCCTTCTGTGTGGTGAACTGTTGCTTAAACTGCACTCGGCTCGTCTCGCCACAGCGTATCTTGTTCTTTAGCTCATCTTTCTTCATACCTTATTATATTACGTTGCCTTTTCTGCTGCAAAATTACACAATTATTGTCGTATTATGCTCGCTACACTCAAAAAATAGCCGAAATTAACACTTACTTTTCTGCTTCCTTCATGAGTGCCTTACGTTCCTTTGCACTCATGCTTCTTAATAATTCGAGGAGTTCTGCCTTTTTATTAGCAGGCTTACTCTCTTTGAGAAGATAGGCATTGTATTCCAGCATCTTCTCCAATGGGTATGTTCCTATATAGTTTGACGTGATGTCCCCACTGCTGCTATGTCCCATGCTGTCACTTATATATTTATAAGGTACGCGACCAGAATTGTTCAGATTCGTTGCAAAGCTATGTCGTGCCCATGTTGGGGTAGGCACTTGTTCCAATCCCAGCAACTTTGAGACTATCTCCATGTGCTTGCGGATATATTTGTTGTAACGCTGAATGATCCAAATCTCTTTATCGGGAGTAATCTCCTTGCTCATGATGGGAAAAACACGTTGTCCTTGTTTGGGTTCGTTGGCATATTTATCGAGTATCTTCTTGATTTCAGGCGTAATGGGAAAGATGACCTCGCTGGCATCCTCATTACGCTCTCTCGTCTTATGACGGAGAAATCGTAGTTGCTTACCGTGAGTAGCAAAGTACCAGCCGTCATATTCCAAACGCAACGTGTCTGCCAGATTCTGACCGTCACCGAGATACATAAAGAGAAACAGCCCAAGATCTCGAAATAGAGCATATTTCGCCTTTGGTGGAAGCAACTCTTTGCCGTGCTCATCCTTTGCCTCGTCCTTCTCCCAGAAGTCATACAGTTGTTTCATGGTTGCCACATCAAGGAATTCGTGTTTGCGGCTTGCCTTCTTGTTGTAGCCAGAATCCTTAAACATGTCCTTGGTGTTGCCGTTTATCAAATTCCGATTGATAGCGATATTGACAATAGTACGGAATGTGCGCAATACGATGCCAATATAGGTCACACTCAGTTCGTCTTTCTTCATCGCTGCTGTCCAATTCTGTATGAACGAACTGACGATGTCGCTAAATTCCACGTGCTCACCATTGTCTTTGACAAACCTGTTCTTGACATCTTTGCCTACTCTTGCAGTACCAGCCTTGCCACTATCAATTTTCTCCTGAAGGTATTCATCCCAGATCTGGTAAATGCTCGTCGTGTCATCCTTCTTTCCTTGATAACGGTCCTGAAGCCGCTTGATAGAGAAAGTACCTTCGCTGATAAGTTGATTGGTCAAGTCTTTGATCTTATCCATCAACGATTTCAGTTCATTTCGTTCTGTCAGTTGGATTCTTCGCCCTGTCTTTTCATAATCGCAGAGTTGAATCCACTCATCCATTGTGTATTTCTCGCCAAGTCTGAGAAAAGCCTTCTTACCCTCATGGGCAATCCTGACTGCGACAGGTAAGGGCTGGCTATAATCGCCAGCCTTGCGTATGTCAAGAATCAATGAACCGAAAACACTCCCGTTGGAAGATGTGAATTTTGCCAAACATTTCTCACCTCGACTGCCTTTCGGCGTGGGGTTAGAAGCCAAATTTTGCCCTTTTACGGCCTTATTTTTCTCCAATTCCATAATGTATTCCTTTAAAAATCCTTATTTTATCGGGCTTACAGACTATAGTCGGTTGCCATTTGGGGTGACCTTCAGGTGACCTTTTCGACTGAAAACTGCTGCAAATTTACGAAATTCTTGGAAATAGTCAAATACGTTAAAGCATTTATTTTCAGCGCTTTAACATTATTTGTAATTTCATGAAATAGGTCAAGAAACGACTCATAATCTGGAGGTCCCAGGTTCAAGCCCTGGCTGGTCCACATTAAAAACCAGGGAGTTACGGATAGTTCGCAACTCCCTGATTTTTTGTTGGCAAACTTACTCAGCCATGTCCTGGGCCACGTCGTGCATCCAGACTGTAACACTCAGGTCCATACGCTGTTTGAAAGCGAGGCTGAAGGTGCTGTAACTGCGGTAGCCGCATTCCTGCGCCAGCTGCTGGGCGGTGACGGGCTGCTTGGCAGCGATGGCCCCCTCGTAGAGACGGATGAAGTGGTTGACGCGGAGGTCGTTGATGTAGGCATTGTAGTTCATGCCCAGACTGGAGAAATATTGGCTGAGATACGTGCGGTTGACACCGATGGCAGCTGAGAGTTGGACCAAAGTCAGGTCGTTCAGCAGGTAAAGCCCTGTCTTCTCGCAGTTCTCTTCCAGCAGTTGACCGATATTGGACGGAACCATGGGTTGCTGGCTGGGGGGAGAAGCAACGACCTGCGGCTCTTGCTCCGGGGAGTCTATCTCTTGCAATGCGTCCGATGCATCCAAAGCGTCCGATGTGTCCGACGCGTCCAACTGTGGCAATGTCTCCACGCGCCACAGCAGCAGGCCGAACATTACGAAGTCGGCGATACGGAGCAGGAAGAGCGACGGGCCGTCGGAAGTGAACCCATAGATGGCCAGCATCAGCAGGAAGAGGATGAGCAGTGTATGGCTCAGCCATACCTCCTTGTGCTCCAGGTCGGCGTAGTTGTCGCGCAGCCACCGCCCGTATTGTCTGATAGCCACTGCCATATATATAGAAAAGAACACGTAGATGGCCAGCGTATAGACGAGGGCGGGGCTTAGGAAGTCGGTGCTGGGCCTCACTATCTGTAGCCCTCCAAGAATTACGACGGGTATCATGGCCACAATAAAGGGCCACAGCGGTCGGCGGCGGTCCTGAAGCATGGAAAGCATCGTGCCGAAGACGGTGGTCAGCGTCAAGACGCAGTCAAGTACCACGCACACCACGTACGCCCAGGAATTGATGTCATAGGAAAGTATGTATAAACAGTACCACCACAGATGGCCCAAGGCAGACATGCCGAAGATTGCGGCAGCCCACCGGCGCAGTCTCACTGGCGGCGTGATGGCGGGCGCGATGGCGTTGCCCTTGCTCAGCAGCAGGTAGAGACACAGAACGACTGACACCACTGCTGCTCCGCCGTAGAGTAACAAGAACAGCGTAAACTGTGGTGATGTATATCCGAGCGTATCCATTTCAGCATGCAAAGTTACAATTTTAATTTTCAAAAATTGCAAAACGACTCTCAAAATCTGCAAAAC
Organism: Prevotella sp.; assembly: GCA_017934525.1. GTDB lineage: Bacteria > Bacteroidota > Bacteroidia > Bacteroidales > Bacteroidaceae > Prevotella. The sequence goes on along the minus strand of JAGBJJ010000026.1, from coordinate 30,856 downwards.
GACTCTCAAAATCTGCAAAACGACTCTCAAAATCTGCAAAAATCGGGGCTGACTCTCAAAATTTACAAAAATAGTCTCAAAATCTACAAAATCTTTCATGGTGACCGATTTGGATGTGGTGGTTCAAAGTTTTTTTCGTAACTTTGGGGCAAATTTTTGGCTAAAAAGACTAATTATGTACGAATACCAAGGATTGAGTGATGCATTTTTCCTGATGCTATATGGCGCAGCGGCATGGTTTGCGCTGTTGGCAGCAGCATACCTGCTTTTCGGGCGAGGCAACGTCGTGGCGGGTGACGAAGTGGTGCCGAGCACGTTGCTACGGGAATGGACGGCGGCGTTCATGGTGGCTGTGTTCATGAGTCACGTGTGGTGGGTTGTGCTGGGTCAGCAGTTCCTGACCGACGATCGGCTGGTGCGCAACATCGTGGCCATCACGCTCGACCGTCTGACGTTCGTGCCGCTGATGATGTGCGTACTGCTGCGGATGCTGCAGGACCGGCGGCGACCGCTCTGGCCCGTGTGGGCGGCAGTAGCACCAGTAGGCGTGCTGGCCTTGATTTGTATCGTCCTGCGCAGCGACGTGTTCGAACTCGCTGTGGAGTTGTACATGGCCGTGATGGGCGTGGTTTTCCTCGTGTACTACGTTCGGGCCGTGCGGCAGTACGGACGCTGGCTGCTCGACAACTACGCCGACCTGGAGCGCAAGGAGGTGTGGCAGAGTCTGTTGCTACTGGCCTTCATCCTGTTCGTCCACGTGGCCTACTCCACCAATGGTGGTGCGCTCGTGACGGAGTATCTGTCGCAGGTGAACACATTCGTCATCATCGCCTTCCTCGTCTGGCGCGTAGACACGTTGCAGGAGCTGAAGGAAGAATGAAAAATAAGCAAAGTAGACGAACACTAAAGGTTTATAGGAATTCCAAGTGCAATAATAATATGAAGACTAGATTTAAGAAAAATGCCAAAGTTGCCGACATCTTGATTACTGCCGTCAGCGGCACACTGTCCATCGGCGTAATGCTTTACGGCGTATATCATTTCGGACTGGCCAACGCCTGGCCCGAGCTTGTGCTCAATTTGTTCTACATCGCCTGCTTGGTGATGATTTGGATGTACTTTTTCAATTCACCGCTCATTAACACTCAGCAGTTCAACTACTGGTGTTCCATCTCGCTGGGTATGACGGTACTGCTGCGCGACATCCTCTTCTCCCCGCCCATGGCCAACCTCGTCCTGCGCTCAGTCTGTTTCACGCTGTCAGTGCTGTTCCTCTGTACGCTGACATACTTCTATGCCCGCAGGGAATGGAAAAGCTATAGCAAACGTAACCTGTGGCTTATCTTTGCCATTGATGCGCTCATAGCTACGCTCTATCAATTGGACATTATGTATTTTGAGGCTATCGACGAATACACTAATTATTTGCTCACCGAAATCTGGATTCGCCCCGCCATTACCTACGGTCTCGTGGCCTGTTTCGTGACGGAAACGGAAGATTGAACATTAAAGATTAAAATAAATAAAGCTAAAACAATGAAGATGAAATCAACAAAATGTGCTTTGATGCTCGGCATGATGGTCGGGCTGGTGGCGTGTAACATTGACATGCCCAAAGAGACGCAGTCGTCGTTTGAAACCATGACAGTAAAGAAGTCAGACATTGAACTGCCTTACAGGTTCAGTGCCAGAATGAAAGGTCAGAACGACGTGACCGTTACACCGCAGGTCAGCGGTCAGCTGATGAAGATTTGCGTGGCAGAAGGTCAGCAAGTGAAGAAGGGGCAGACGCTCTTCATCATCGACTCCCGCAACGCCCAACTGGAACTGGAGGCTGCACAGGCCAACCTGCAGGCTGCCCTGGCACAGGAGAACTCAGCCAAACTGGAGTATGAGTCGAACAAGAACCTGTTTGAGAAGAAGATTGTGAGCAGTTACATGCTCAGCAACTCGGAAAACGCCTACAAGCAGGCCCAGGCTGCAGTAGCCCAGGCCCGTGCGTCGGTGAACAGCGCGAAGGTGAACTTAGGATTCTGTACGATCACAGCTACCGTATCAGGCGTCATCGGCGAGATTTCCGTGCATACCGGTGACCAGGTATCGCCCGGCATGCAGCTCACCATGCTCAGCGGCAATACGACGATGTATGCCGAGTTCTCAGTAACGGAGGCCATCGTCGAGGCCATGGTAAAGGAAGGTGTGAATGCTACCGATAAAGAGAAGTTTATTGCCACCCTGCCCGAAGCCACGTTTGTGATGAAGAATGGTACAGAGTATCCTCACAAGGGACATGTTGTCAGCCTGACGGGTGTTGTCAATGCGGCAACAGGCTCGTTGACCGCCAAGGTGTCGTTCCCCAATCCAGAAGGCGTTCTGCACTCCGGCATACAGGGTTCGGTCGTCATGTCGTTTGCCGAGAAAGACTTGATCGTCATCCCACAGAACGCCGTCGTGCGCCTGCAGGACAAGTCTCTTGTGTATAAGGTGAAAGCCGACAGCACGGCTACCGCCGTCGACGTGACAACGGAAGATACCGGTAACGGTAAGGACTTCATCGTCACCAGTGGCCTGAGCGTTGGCGACAAGATTGTGACCACCGGTGCAAATAATGTGACCGAGGGACAGAAGGTTTTGTTTAATGAGAAATGAGTAATTAGTAATGAGTAATTATGATTACCTTGCAATGCTCTTCGCAGATGACAAACCGTAGCAGGTCAAATCATAATTACTAATTACTCATTACTAATTACTAATTTGAATTAATATGAAGAATAATATCTTTATCAATAAATACGTGATGGCGTGTGCCATCTCAATTGTGATAGCACTGGTGGGCTACATCTCGATGACTACGCTGCCAGTGGAGCAGTATCCCGACATTGCACCGCCCACGGTGATGGTCACCACCAGCTACAGCGGTGCTGACGAGAACACGGTGATGAAGTCAGTCATCCAGCCGCTCGAAGAGGCCATCAACGGTGTGACGGACATGGCCTACATGACCTCCAAAGCCTCATCGAACGGTGATGTGGAAATCAGTGTGTATTTCAAACAAGGTGTCGATCCCGACATGGCGGCGGTCAACGTGCAGAACCGTGTGACCCGTGCACAGGCCCTGCTGCCTGCCGACGTGAACAAGATTGGCGTAACCGTGGAGAAACGCCAGAATAACATTCTGCAGATTTTCGCTGTGCGCAGTGTCGATGGCAAGTATGACGAGGACTTCGTCTCAAACTACGTCGACATCAATATCAAGCCACGTCTGATGCGTATCAGTGGTGTGGGTAACGTGCAGAGCCTTGGTAACACATACGCCCTGCGCCTCTGGCTGAAGCCCGACGTGATGGCACAGTACGGTCTGACTCCTAACGATATCTTTGCAGCCATCGGCGGACAGAGTTTCGTGTCGGCAGTGGGTTCTCTTGGCGAGCAGTCGGGCAACTCCTATCAGTACTCCATGCAGTACAAGGGTACACTGAAGACCGTCGAGGAGTTCAACGACATCGTGCTACGCACCAGTGGCGGCGGCATGCTGCACTTGAGCGACGTGGCAGAAGTGAAGATTGGTGCCATGAGCTACAATTTCACCTCAAACATTCAGGACAAGCCGGGTGCCATGTTCATGGTATATCAAGCACCGGGTGCCAATGCTACCGAGGTGAATGCCCGTATCAACAAGACGTTTGAGGAAGTGAAGGCAACGATGCCTGCCGGACTGGAGTTCGTCACCCTGATGACCAGCGACGATTTCCTGTTCGCTGCCATCCACAACGTGGTCGAGACGCTGGTCATCGCCATCATCCTCGTGGTGCTCGTGGTGTTCTTTTTCCTGCAGAACTTCAAGGCCACCATCATCCCGTCGATATCGATCATCGTGTCACTGCTGGGCACCTTTGCCATCGTTTCGCTGGCAGGCTTCTCGCTCAACATCCTGACGCTCTTTGCCCTCGTGCTGGCCATCGGTACGGTAGTCGACGACGCCATCGTGGTGGTCGAGGCCGTCATGGCCAAGATGGAGGGTGGCATCAGCGATGCCCGCGAAGCCACCCGTCAGGCCATGAACGAGGTGTCGGTAGCCGTAGTCTCGTGTACCTTGGTATTCATGGCCGTGTTCATCCCCGTGACCTTCATGCCGGGTACTTCAGGTACCTTCTTCACCCAGTTCGGTGTGACCATTGCCTCGTCAGTTGGTCTGTCGTGTGTCTCCGCCCTGACGCTGTGCCCTGCGCTCTGCGCCATCATGATGCGAGTGACAGAAGGCAAGAAGGAGGGCAAGGGTATTACCTACTACACAAAGAAAGCCTACACCGTCAGCTATAATGCTATCTATAATAAGTATAGCAAGAGCGTCCAGAAATTCATCAAGCGCCCTGTCATGGCATGGAGCTTCCTGGCTCTTTCTGCCGTGCTGTTGGTGTTCTTCATGAAGAGTCTGCCGTCGGGTCTGGTACCGCAGGAGGACCAGGGCGTGTTCCTCGTTGACCTCAGTGCACCGGAAGGAACCACGCTACAGCAGACCCGTGAGATTATGAAACAGGTGGAGGATAAGGTGAAGAAGATTCCCGAGATGGAGAGTTACGCCCTATGCTGTGGCTACGGTATGCTCTCTGGTGCCGGTTCCAACTTCGCTACACTGGTTGTCCGTCTGAAGAACTGGGAGGAGCGCCCGGGCATGAACCACCTGCTGACCCTCGTCATGTACCGGTTCTACTTCGACTGTCAGGACATCAAGAATGTGACGGTGTCTCCCTTTGAGATGCCGCAGATTCCCGGCTATGGTAACAGCAACAGTGTCTCTCTGGTTGTCGAGGATCCTACCGACGGTAATCTGTCGGAGTTTGCCAAGCAAACCGAACACTTCCTGGCTAAGCTGTCTGAGCGTCCGGAGATAGCCTCCGCTATGTCGACCTACTCAGAGCGCTTCCCGAAATATCAGGTCGATGTCGATGCTGCCCAGTGCGACCGTGCCGGTGTGTCGCCTGCCGACGTGCTCAATACGCTCGGTACGTTCTGCGGCGGTGCGTATATCGGCAACTTCAATCAGTTTGGTAAGGTCTATCGCATCATGGCTGCTGCCTCGCCCGAGTATCGCCTCGACCCGACATCGCTGCAGAATATCTTCGTGCAGGTGGGTAACGGCAAAATGGCACCTATTGCCGAATTCGTCACGCTGAAAGAGATTGTCGGTCCGTCGAACATTGAGCACTTCAACCTGTTCCAGAGTATCTCCTGCTACATCCAAACCGGTAGCGGCTACACAGAGGGTGATGCCCACAAGGCCATCGCCGAGGTGTTCAAAGAGGAGATGCCAGCTACCGCCGCCTACGAGTATAGTGGTATGTCGCGCGAACTTGAAGAGGCTGCCGGTTCCAATGCCACCGCCTTCATCTACGTCATCTGTGCCATCCTGATTTACCTCATCCTGGCCTCGCTGTACAACTCATGGTTCACTCCGTGGGCCGTGCTCTTCAGCGTACCGTTCGGACTGATGGGAGCCTTTGTCTTTGCTTACCTTGGTTATACGCAGGGACTGCCTGGCATGGACAACAACATCTACCTGCAGACGGGTGTCATCATGCTAATAGGTCTGTTGGCAAAGACGGCCATTCTGATTACCGAGTTCGCCACAGAGCGCCGTGCCCAGGGCCTGAGTATTACGGAAGCAGCCTTCGAGGCTTGCAAGGAGCGTCTGCGCCCTATCCTGATGACGGTAGCCACGATGATTATCGGTATGATACCGCTCGTCATCGAGGGTGGAGCCGGTGCCAACGGTAACCGAGCCCTCGCCCTTGGCGTTATCGGCGGTATGAGCATCGGCACCGTGGCCCTGCTCTTCGTCGTTCCCGCCTTCTTCATCGTGTTCCAGAAGCTGCATGAGCGTTTCCAAGGGGCTCCGAAGATGAAAGTAGAAAACTCCAATGCCGAGATAACGGATAACGGTGTAACGAAATAACGAAAACAGCATGAAAAGACTAAGCAATATCATCACACTGGCAGCCGTGACTTTGATGCTCACGGGCTGCGGTATATATAATAAGTACGCGCAAGAGACACCGACACCCGCCGATGCCTTCGGCTCCAACGAAGATGTCAAGGCAGCCATTGGTGAAACGTCAATGGCCCAGATGACCTGGCGCGAGTTTTTCACCGACCCGCTGCTACAGCAGCTCATTGAGCAGGTGCTGGCCAGCAACACCGACCTCAACTCCGCACGCATCGCCGTGGAGAAGAGCGAGGCATCGCTGAAGGCAGCCAAGATGGCCTACTTGCCGTCACTCTTCTTCGCTTCTCAGGGCGCGCTCTCCAGTTTCGACAAGAGCCCAGCCTCAAAGACCTACAACCTGCCGCTACAACTGTCGGTAGACCTCGACGTGTTCGGCTCCATCACCAACCAGAAACGTGCGGCGAAGGCCGTGGTCATGCAGGCGCAGATGCAGCAGCAGGCCATACGCTCCAACCTCATTGCCACTACGGCCCAGCAGTACCTGATGCTGCAAGTGCTTGACCTCCAGCTGGACATCCTCAACCAGACCGACAGTCTGTGGAACAAGTCGCTTGAGACCGAGCAGGCTCTTTGGGAGAACGGCAAGGCATACAGCACCGCCGTCAACCAGATGGAGGCATCCTACCTGAGCGTGAAGACACAGATTGCCGACACACGCCGTAACATCCGTTCGGTAGAGAATGCCATCTGCAAGTTGCTGGCAGTCAGTCCACAGCACATAGAGCGCAGCAGACTCACCCCCAACCTCTCTGCAAAGGGTGAGGCTCTGCAAATCGGCGTGCCAGCCCGTATGCTGGAGAACCGCCCCGACATCCGCATGGCCAACCACGCCATGGAAGAGGCTTTCTACAATACTCAGGCAGCCCGTTCGGCCTTTTATCCCAGCATTACGCTCAGCGGTACCGCCGGATGGACCAACGATGCAGGCATCGCCATCGTCAACCCGGGCAAGCTGCTGCTCAATGCCGTAGCACAGCTCACGCAGCCCATCTTCGCCCGCGGCAAGCTGATTGCCAACAAGAAGATAGCCAAACTCACCGAAGAGGACATGCAGAAGAAGTACGTCCAGACGGTCATCAACGCCGGTAACGAGGTGAACGAGGCCATTGCCGACTGCATGACAGCCCGTGAGAAAAACAGCTACTACCAACGTCAGGTTCAAGTGCTCCGTGAGGCATACACAGGTACCCACGAACTGATGGATAATGGCAAGGCCAGCTACATCGAGGTGCTCACGGCCCAGGAGTCGCTGCTCAACGCACAGCTCAGCCAGGCCATGAACATGTACAAAGCATCCGAGGCCGTCATTGCCCTCTACATCGCACTCGGCGGTGGTATGAATTAAGAGTTATGAGTTATGAGTTATGAATTATGAGTTATGAATTAATTAAAAAATATAGCACAATGAATATCAGACATTATTTAACCACACTCGCCGTTGTCCTGACGGTTCAGGCCAATGCAGACAATTATCTGGATATGAAGCCGCTCACGCTGGAAGTGCCCGAAATGAAGGCCGAGCTGACAGACATGTCCGAGACAAGTTCCATTCTCCTTGACATGACAGACCCGTCAACCAGTTCCACGATGAATCTTACGACAGCTGCCAACCAGTGGAAGCCCGACTTCGACTTCCTCAAGTCGAAGACCAATCCTGGTGTCAAGCCCTACAAATTCATGGACGACCTGACCTTCGTCGGCATCCCCCTGTTCGTGGCAGGCTGGGCTATCAAGGGCGACAAGGCCATGTTCCGCGTCAATGCCAAGGCCGAGCAAGGCGGCAAGAAGAACACGCAGCTCCTGACAGACTTCAAGACTGGCATCGACGACTACACCCAGTTCTTCGGCCCCGCCATGGTGGTCGGACTGAAGCTGGGCGGCTACGAGGGCCGCAGCGACTGGCCTCGTCTGCTGGCCAGTGCCGGCATGTCGTATGCCATCATGGCAGCCTTCGTCAATGGCATCAAGTACACCGCCAAGGAAATGCGTCCTGACGGAAGCACCGCCAACTCATGGCCCTCGGGGCACACTGCCACCGCTTTCGTCGGTGCCTCGCTACTCCACAAGGAGTACGGACTGACGCGCTCGCCCTGGTGGTCGGTGGCCGGCTACGGTGTGGCTACGGCTACGGGTGTGATGCGCGTGCTTAATAACCGCCACTGGATTAGCGATGTGATGTCGGGTGCCGGCATCGGTATCATGTCCACCGAGTTGGGCTATGCCCTCTGCGACCTGCTGTTCAAGGGGAAGGGCCTGCTCCGCAACGACCTTGAGGTGAACGGCGAGAAGCCCTCGTTCTTCAGCATCTCCATGGGTGTGGGTCTGGGCAACAAGAACCTCGAGTTCGAGAGCATGGGCGAGAAGGTGGGCCTCAAGTTCCGTGCCGCCACGGTGGTAGATGCCGAGGGTGCCTACTTCTTTAATAAGTACGTCGGCGTGGGCGGTCGTTTGCGCGTCCGCGCCCAGTCGGTCAAGGACTTCGGCGACTTTGCCAACACGGTGGCCGTCGAGAACCTGTATGCCTGGCAGGGTCTGCAGCCCTACTATCAGAGTGCCTTCCCTGGCGACTACACCGGCACGCCGGAACAGAACGAGCAGGCCTACTTCAACAAGCTGGGCTACCGGCTCGACTCCGAGAGTGCATGGCGTGAGAACGCTCCCGTCACCGACAGCTACGGCATCGTGAAGAGCGACCACATCACTGAGTTCACGGGCAGTGTCGGTGTCTACTTCAATCTGCCTCTCAGCTCTCGCTTCTCTTTGGGTACCAAGGCACTCATCGGCCGTTCCATCACACAGGAACTGGACATTGACGGTCACGCCGAGGGCAACGTAAAAGACATCCCCTACACCCTGACGCTCGACAACCGTCCCGGCCACAAGGACGTTTCCGGCGACCCTTCTATCCTGCTCGACAACTTGCAGTATCCCACCAACACAGGTGAGAAATGGACCGACGACTGGGAATACCTCACCATTTCCGCCAAGTCGTCCACGTCGTTTGGCACGGGCATTTCGCTCACCTATCGCTATAAGTCCAACTTCTCGTGGCGCATCTTCTGCGACTACGACTACACCCGCAAGGATTTCACCGCCACCTATGACCCCTACCACTTTATGCAGAAGGGTATGACCAGCGGCGCCGCCTTCCTGACGGATGCCGCCCTCATGACCTCTACTGGCGAGTATGCCGACGGTATCGGACTGGATGCCCGTGAGTACAAGTCCCGCAAGCACATGAACTACTGGACGCTGGGTCTCTCGTTCTTGGTGAATCTCTAACAAAAAGCGAATGGTACAGGATTTATATGTTTTGATGATTACGGCTGGTGTCGTAACATCCGTTCGGTAGAGAAATGATGAAACAAAAAACGTAGGATCTCCCAAGGCCGCTATGCCTACCCGGTCTGCCGCCATCTACAATCTGGCCGGCGAGCAACTAAATGACGAGCCGCATACTGGAGTGTATATCCAAAACACGAAGAAATACGTCAAGTAAACACCCAGTCGTTTCCCGACACGATGGACGTGCTCGCGCAGGTTTGCCAAAACAATGGAGGATATGCAATCAAACGATTTGGAATAATCAGCCAAAACAAGTAAATTTTATATTGTCTTGGCTGATTATTCGCATAATATTTGGCCAAACGAATGGCTTTTATTATCTTTGTGGCTGAAAATAAACAACAAGGGAAACAAGACCCTCCTTAGACGAGCGGAGCGCGTACAGGAGATAGTCGGGAATAAGAAAACCGTCATGTCAGTACTGGTAACCACATACGGTCTGAAAAGAAACGAATACGCCTCCCGCTTCGACAGGATAGTCACCATGGAAGATTTGTTCCAGAAATAGATTTATCCGCCGAGATTCTTGCTGACAAGAGAGCCTCGGCGGATAATTTTTGACTCTCAAAATCTGCAATTGGACTTTCAAAATTTACAAAAAATGTTTCAAAATCAGCAAAATCTTTCGTGGCGGACGATTTGGGCGCGACAGTTTTGGGGATTTTGTTTATCTTTGCAGGCAGTATACGCAAAGACTAAACGAAATTAAAACAATAAAAATACAAAGCAACAATGAAAAGATTTTCTTACTGATTGCCCTACTCTGCGCGGTTGTGCAGGGGGCGTGGGCCGACGACTACGGCTACCCTGACAAGTCGGAGCCGAATTTCTACGGCACGTACAAGGACAAGCACAACGTCGTGGTCATCACGTCGGCTGCCGAACTGGCCTACATCAACGAGCACTTCGACGATGAGTCCGGCTTAAACGGCAACAAGGTATGGAAAGAACTGAACTACTACCTGGATGCCGACATCGACATGGGCACGTCGGTCTCGTGGCTGCCCATAGACTTCAAAACCGCTGCCTATAAGTAGGGTCTCAAAGGCACGTTCTACGGCAACGGCCACACCATCACCTACAAGATATGGGACCTCGAAGGAGAGACTCTGGGCCTGTTCTCCTGTATTGATAAAGGAGGCGAGGTGCATGACCTCAACGTGGTTTGCACCATCAACTGCGTAGCGAACTATTTGGGTGGCATCGCCGGTACGAACTTTGGCCTCATAGAGAACTGCACCGTAACGACCACCATCGTCAATGAAGACGGTGACTATACGGGTGGTATCTGCGGCTATAATGCCGATGGTTCCATTGTGAGAGGCTGCCATGTGATGGGCACGATACAGGGCAAAGGCTCAGCATCATGTATCGGCGGTATCTGCGGTTATAACTATTATACTTACAGTGGTAATGGTGAAATCTACAACTGCTGGGTGGAGGCCGATGTCAGTTCCGAGCATTATAACGCCATCACCCATGCCCGTCTGGGTGGCATTTGCGGTTTTAATACTTGTAATGTAAGCTACTGTTGCATGACGGGCAACGTCACCAACACCGGAGGCAACAGTGGCGTCGGCGGAATTATAGGTATCAACAATACCAGACCCTCTGTCAGCCACTGCACTTTCTACGGCACCGTGACCGTCAACCACGACCAGGCCAGTAAATATTGTGGGAATTCCGGCTCAGTGTCAGATATGTACGACACGTTTCAGCAGAGCGAGTACGACGATGCCATAGCCGCGGGCCACACCCTGTATGCCCAGGCCATCAAGTACCCCTACACCATCAACGTCAAAAAATATGGCCCTGGAGAACTTCGTGATATTGAACCCAGAGGGTGTCCAGGGCAAACAATCAGTCTGACCGTGGCATCAGGCAAGTTAGACGAGATTACCGTGAGGGACGCTGTCGGTAACGATATCAGCCTAAGTGGTAATGCCACTGACGGCTATACGTTCACCATGCCGAAGAAGAATGTTAAGGTACTTTCCTTGGCGACGGGCACACGCTGACATACAATGTAGACCTCTATAAAGAGCATGATGACATACCTTGGCAGGGCATTTCACCGTTCCACTATATTAAGAACGCCACCATCAAGGACCTCAGGGTAGCGGGCAGCATTACCTCAAATTTCTCCTATACGGCAGGCCTCGTGGGCTTTGCCGAAGGAACAAACCTCATTGAGAACTGCATCGTCACCGCTACGCTGAACACCAGCAGCGACTATGCCGGCGGCATCGTCGGCAATGGTCAGAACTCGACCACCACCATCCGCGGCTGCATCTTCGCCGGTACCATCAATGGTCTGTACGAGCCACGTGCCAACGTCGGTGGCATCTGGGGCTACTGCAACGGCGCTACGCCCACACTTCAGAACTGCTTAGAGGTGGGAACCTACAACAACATCTCGTCCATGCATCCCATAGGTTTGCAGGGAGCCTCTGGCACCATCACTAACTGCTACTATGTGACACCACAGATTGGTTCGCCCGACAACGCCTGCACCGTCAGCGGCGCCAAGCAGGCCTATACCATCACCGCCGGTGACGATGTGACCCTCAGCGGCCTCGGCACGGCAACGGGTATCATGTACGACGGCACCTGCTACGCCGGCAGCGGCGAGGCCGTCACCCTCAACGTGGGCCACGGCAGCAAGACGGGCTACACCTTCAGCCAGTACACCGCCACCGGCGGCACCCTGGCCAACGCCACCACCAGCACCCCGACGCTCACCATGCCCGCCGCCGACGTCACCATCGGCATCGACTGGACCAGGAACACGCACAGCCTCGCCGACAGCGAGACAACGGGAATCATCACTATCTCTAAGGAGTCAGGGAGTCAGGGAGACGACGACGGGTGGTACACCCTCAACGGGCGCAAACTGAGTGGCAAGTCTACGAAGAAGGGTCTGTACATCGTAAACGGTCGTAAGGTAGTGGTGAAGTGAGAGAACCACGGAGCTTGAAAAAAAATAATTTTATGACCAGTTTATCTACACGGCAATATAACGCAATGTATATCAACGTATTACGAGTGACGACAAATGTGACGAGTGACGACAAGTGTGATGGGATACAGACAAGGTTCTATCACCAAGATGCTTCTGTTAATAATCACCCGCTTTGGGAGTTTTTTCCCACCATCGGGAATAACGACAGCATGCATCCAGAAACCTTTATCGTCACTCGTCACGCTTATTGTCACGCCGTAACAAACTGGTTTACAGAATGTTAGGTTGTAAGTGACGATAACTCCCGAAAAAAATAATTCAACGACAAAACAAATCATAACAACAGCAACAACAATGCGAACCAAAAAGATTTTAACCGTCCTCGCCCTGCTCTGCGCTGTGGTGCAGGGGGCATGGGCGCAAGATAAGCCATTCACACCCACAGGCCGCCGAAGGCCGCCGAAAATAGGCTGCATCAAGCGAAAAACTCAAATTAATTTGGTTTTTCACTTGATTTGCACTATCTTTGCAGCGTCAACCTCAAAACGTAAGAAGACATGACTACGAGACGCGAGAAGTCTAAACCGCAAAGCCGCAAATCAACAAGCAGTTAGAGGCTGCGCAGGCGGAGGTACCGAAGGTGATGGTCAATCAGCGACAAGAGAAGTTTGCCGACTTTCTGATTGATGTGGCCAAATATGTATTTACTGGCATGATAATCACGTCGCTCTTCAATGATGTTACGGATAAGACAATGCTCTACCTAACTGGTATGTTCATTGTTGTTTCAGCATTGGCATTAGGTTTAAGATTAACTAATAAAAGAAAGGACAAGTAATATGGGAGTTTATTTAGGAGCATTAATTCTGGGAGTTCCCTGTCTATTATTTCTTATTTATACCTATACTCCGAAAGGTAAGGAATGGATGAGAATGAACGGGTTGCTCTGATTTGTTGAAACGGGCGACTGCCCGAAAATCTACCTGAAAGATTATATCCGCCGAGGCATCGAAAGATGGGCTCGGCGGTTTCTTGTATTAAAGACACAGGGTGACTTTCAAAAACTGCAATTGGACTCTTAAAATTTACAAAAGAGCGAGGCGTGACTCTCAAAATTTACAAAAATTGTTTCAAAATCAGCAAAATCTTTCGTGGCAGGCCATTTGGGCGCGGCAGTTTTGGGGGATTTTGTTTATCTTTGCAGGCAGTATTATGCGAAGACTAAACAAAATTAAAACAATAAAAATACAAAAACAAAGATGAAGAAAAAGTTTTTCTTAATGATTGCGCTGCTGCCAACGGCGGCGACGGCGGCAGGGGCGGCGGTGGCGGAGCCGGCGGTGCGCAGGATAAAAGGGCCAACTCCAAGGGTGGCGTTTACGATGTGACAGCATACGGCGGCAAGGGCGGTAAGAATGGATATCTCTAAGGAGTCAGGGAGTCAGGGAACTGCCGACGGATGGTACACCCTCGACGGGCGCAAACTGAGTGGCAAGCCAACCGCTAAGGGAATCTACGTGAACAATCGTCATAAGGTCGTAATTAAATAATACACAATGAAGAAACAAGCATACATGAAACCCGCGATGCGGATGATGAAGATTCAGCACCAGCAGATGCTGTGCACTTCACAAATCACAGTGACTGAGATAGAAAACACAGGGTTAGATCCCACAACAGAATTAATCATCTTCGGTGGTGGCAGCAACACCGGTGCAAGATAAGTCATTCACCCCTACAAACCGTCAATCATGAAGTCTATGAAATTAAATATCTATGAAGAAGCCAGCCGCTGCCTGTTGTGCGAGGATGCCCCTTGCACCAAGGCCTGCGCGACGGGCGACCCGGCACGGGCCATCCGCGCCATCCGTTTCGACAACCACAAGCCCGCCCTGCGCTGGGTGAAGGACTGCACCGATGCCGACCTGGAGCGGGCGGAGCAGGCCTGCATCCATCCGGGCGGCCCCGTCCACATCGAGGAGTTGGTGCGCAGCATCCATCCCGACGACGTTGCCGACGATTCGTACCCAGACCTTTCCATCACCTTCTGCGGCATCCCGTGCGAGAACCCGTTCTTCCTCGCCTCGTCGGCGGTGTGCACCAACTACGAGATGGTGGCCCGCGCCTTCGATGCGGGCTGGGCGGGCGTGTTCTACAAGACCATCTGCCTGCAGGAAATCCGTGAGGTGTCGCCCCGCTTCGATGCCATGCACAACAATGGCATCCACGGCGACTTCTACGGTTTCCGCAACATGGAGCAGTTGAGCGAGAACCCCGTGGAGATGGACTTTGACATCCTACGGCGGTTGAAGCAGGACTACCCCACGAAGGTAGTCATCGCCTCCATTATGGGACAGACCGAGGAGGAGTGGGCCCATCTGGCGAAGATGGCCGAGGCGGCTGGCTGCGATGCCGTGGAACTGAACTTCTCGTGCCCGCAGATGAAGCATAAGGGCATGGGCAGCGACGTGGGCCAGAGTCCGGAACTGGTGAAGACCTATACCGCCTGCGTGAAGAGCGCGGTGAAGATTCCCGTCATCCCGAAGATGACGCCCAACATTACGCATATCACCGAGCCTGCCGCGGCCTGCGTGGAGGCGGGTGCCGACGCTATCTCGGCCATCAACACCATCAAGTCGGTGACGATGATGGCCGAGGCCGAGGTGGCCGGACAGCGCACCATCTCGGGCTATTCCGGTCGTGCCGTGCGGCCTATTGCCCTTCGGCATGTTTTGGAACTGGCTCAGATGCGCAGCAATTGTCAATTATCAATTATCAATTCTCAATTTGAACTCAGCGGCATCGGCGGCATCGAGACGTGGCGCGACGCACTGGAGTTCATCCAACTGGGCTGCAGCAACGTGCAGGTATGCACTGCCGTCATGCAGTATGGCTACCGCATCATCGACGACCTCACGCTCGGACTTCAGCGCTACATGGGCAAGCGCAGCATCACGGAGTTGCAGCAGTTGGTGGGCGAGCAGTTACCGAAGTTCCTGAACCCCGACCACCTGAACCGCGAGACCATCGTCTTCCCGAAGATAGACCGTGAGTGGTGCATCGGCTGCGGCCGCTGCTACATCTCGTGCATGGACGGCGGCCATCAGGCCATCACCTTCGACACCGCGACCCGTCAGCCCCGCATCGTCGGTACCAAGTGCGTAGGCTGTCACCTCTGCCGACTGGTCTGCCCGACGGGAGCCATCGGCACCACCAAGCGAATCAAAAAGAAATAAGATATATATGAAACAGACATTGAAATTATGGATGCTGGCCGCCATCCTGACATTCTGCGGCGCAAGTGTGCTGACATCGTGCAGCAATAGTGATAACCCAAGCCAGACCGACACGATGGTGCTCACCGAGTGGCAGGCCGGGCGCACCGTCAGCCAGGCGGATGTCGATGCCTTCGGCGGCATAGACAAATGCTTCGCCGCCGAGCCCATCCCCGACGGCGTGTGGGCACGCATGCAGGGCAAGACCTACAAGGAGAACCCCTACATCGGTCGCGACGACCTGCGCCACATCCGCGCCCTGCACTGGGACTACGACAATCAGATGCACGTGGGCGAGATGGTCTGTAACGCCCAGATTGCCGACCGCGTCGTCAGCATCTTGCGTCAGCTCTTCGACGCTAAGTACCCCATCCAGCGGATGCTCCTGCCCGACGTCTACGACGCCGACGACGAGACCCAGATGCGCGACAACAACTCGTCGTGCTTCTGCTATCGCGCTGTCGCCGGAACCACCGTCCTGTCAAAGCACGCCCGCGGCCTGGCCGTCGACATCAACACCCTCTACAATCCCTACTACAAGGACCGTGCCGACGGTACCCGTTACATCCAGCCCGCCACGGCCGCCGACTACTGCGACCGCACGTGGGACTTCCCCTACAAAATCACCCACGACGACCTCTGCTTCAAGCTCTTCACCGAAGCCGGCTTCGAGTGGGGCGGCGACTGGACATCGTGCAAGGACTTCCAGCATTTTGAGTTAAAAGAATAGGCTATGAAGAAGATAACGCTATGGATGACAGCCGCCATCCTCATCATCAGCGGCACGGGTCTGCAGGCCCAGACGAAACGCTCGGACGACTTCCGGGCAAGGTATGAACTGAAGGAGGTGGTGGTGATGAGCCGCCACAACATCCGCTCGCCGCTGTCGTCGGGCGGTGCTGCCTATCAGCGCGTCACACCGCACACATGGTTCCAGTGGTCGTCGCCCGGCAGCCAGCTATCGCTGCGTGGCGGCGTGTTGGAGACGGAGATGGGACAGTTCTTCCGCAAGTGGGTGGTCAGCGAGGGGCTGCTGCCCGACAACTACCGGCCCGAGGGCGACGAGGTGCTGTTCTATGCCAACTCACGACAGCGCACGTTCGCCACGGCGAAGTATTTCTCTGCCGGGTTCCTGCCCTTCGCCAACGTAGAGATTACACACAAGTACGACGAGGACAAGATGGACCCGGTATTTACCCCGCAGTTCACGAAGATGAACGATACGTACCGTCAGCAGGTAATCGACGAGATGCAGGCGATGCACGAGGGCGGTATCAAGGCATGGATGGCCGCCCAACAGCCTACGCTGACACTGATGGAGGAAGTGCTCGACATGGCCAACTCGCCCGCCGCAAAGAACGACACGACGCACTTCTGGTACGACGATGTGCAGTTCAAGATTGAGAAGGGCGACGAGCCGAAGATGACGGGCGGCTATACGCTGGCCAACAGCGTGGCCGACGCGCTGGTGCTGCAGTGCTATGAGTCGGAATCGATGGCTCCCTTCGGCCATGCGCTGACGATGGAGCAGTGGCGCGACATCTGCGCCGTGAAGGAGGTCTATGACGGCCTGCTCTTCACCCCACACACTGCTGCCGTCAACCTCGCCTACCCATTGGTGAGCCGCATCCGCGAAGAACTGAACAACAGCAACCGCAAGTTCATGTTCCTCTGCGGTCATGACAGCAACCTCGCCAGCATCGGTGCTGCACTGCGCTTCAACTATCCCGAGACGCAGAACGCCTTGGAACTGCACACGCCCATCGGCTCGAAGCTCGTCTTCGAGAAGTGGAACGACGGCACGGAGGACTACGTTGCCGTCAACCTGGTCTATCAGGCCGTCGGTCAGTTGCAGGGCCGCACGCTGCTGTCGCTCGACGTGCCGCCGATGGTGCTGCCCGTCACCGTGACGGGGCTTACCGCCAACAGCGACGGCCTCTACCGTCTCAGCGACCTTGACGCCCGCTTTGCCGAGGCGATGGCCGAATACGATGCCATCGAGGACGTGCCTACCGCTGTCCGCACCGTCAGCCACCCCGCCTCTCTATCAGCCGCCATCTACAACCTGCATGGCCAGCGTCTTGACACCCTGCAGCGCGGCGTGAACATCATCGGGGGACAGAAGAAGATTGTCGCCAAGTAACAACAGACCATTAACGCAGAAAACAGGAGAATTAGAATATGAATATTTCAATGAAGAAACTATGGATGTCCGCCGCCATCCTTATCGTCAGCGGCACGGTCGCACTGATGACGGGCTGCGCCGACAGGCACGACAGCCAGAAGCACGGCGGGGCGGTGCTCGACGTGAAGCAGGCGGCTGCACGGGTGATGAAACTGGCGGCTGACAGACCTGAGCAGGCACTGCAGACGATTGACTCGCTGCGCGCCGAGGGGATGGCGGCCTACGAGACCGACTGGCTACGCGCCAAGGTTTATTGCCAGTCGTTGGAGAGCACGCGGCTGGACTCGGCCATCGCCATCTGTGAGCGGCTGATGCTGCTTGACGTGGCCCGCGAGAACCGTGAGTACCGTCAGGATGTATTAGAGACGCTCGTGAATGCCTGCCGGCGGAACAACGACGACGCGCGGATACTGAGATGGACGGCCGAACTGGTGACGCTGTTCCATGAGAACGGCGACGAGACGGAAGCCCTGAGGAGCGAGGCCGAGATGGGCGTGGCACTGGTGCATACGGGGCATCTGCACGAAGGACTTGCCAAGACAGACAGCGTGATAGCCGTGCTTGACGCCAAGAGGAAATTCAATGAACTGGATGCCTCCATGATAGCGCTCAAGCGCAAGGTGGGGTTGTTGAATGAGGCCGGACGTTATGCCGACATCATTCCCGTTGCCCAAAGCATGTTGAACCGCCTTTCCGACTATGAGCAGCACCCCGACGACTATCGTGACGGCACCTACCGCGAACCCGCCGACGAAGACCGCGCCGGCTATATCGACTTCTATCGCAACAGGGCATACGGCTATCTGGCCGAAGCGTATGCAAGGCATAGTGTAAAGTGTAGAGTGGAAAGTGTAAAGTTTGCTACCGCCACAGACAGTGCCAGACACTATCTCGCCCTCTACGAGCAGAGCGGCT
The DNA here is from genome assembly GCA_017934525.1 of Prevotella sp. Classification (GTDB taxonomy): domain Bacteria; phylum Bacteroidota; class Bacteroidia; order Bacteroidales; family Bacteroidaceae; genus Prevotella. The sequence continues at coordinate 12,170 of JAGBJJ010000026.1, read as the reverse complement.
ATGGTCGGACGCAGGCAGGGCGTCACTTCATCGCCCCGACGCTGTGCCTGTTGGGCGAGGGCGCCAAGATGGACTCCATTTTCCAGGACCTGGACGAAGCACGCTTCCGTGCCTACGAACAGCAGATGCAGATAGAGCGCGAGCAGGATGCCAGTGCCCGCAAGAGCATCATCATCGGTTTCTGCATCCTCCTGGTATTGTTGGTGGCGGGCTTTGCCGCCTGGCTGCTCCGCCAGCGCAGCGTTCTGCGCCGGACGAACCAGGTATTGGTGAGCCAGATAGCCGAGACAGCCGCCTTACAGAAGGCGCAGCAACCGCTCTCAGAAACGGAAGAAGAGACGGTAGCTCCAGAGGATGGGACTCCTGAAGCACTCTTCCGCCACATGCAGTCCGTCATCCTGCGTGAGCAACTGTACCTTGACCCGGCCTTCGACCGCCAGGCCGCCATCCGCCGGTTCAACATCTCGAAGGAGCGCGTCGGCTCTGCCTTTGCGCAGTCGGGCGACTTCAGCAGCATCTCCGACTTCATCCGCGACTGCCGTCTGCGCCATGCTTGCGACCTGCTGTTGAGCCAGCCCCAGATGACCGTCAGCGAGGTGGCCCAGCAGAGCGGCTTCATCCACGCCAGCACCTTCAGCACCGACTTTAAGAATAAGTATCTAATCACGCCTACCGCCTACCGCGAGGCCAACAAATAGGTACGCTTTCCTACGCCGAAAAACGACAGAAGCCTTTTGCTTTTGTCGTTTTTTGTCTTTCGGAATTGTCTTTTCCCCTTCATCATTTGTCCTAAGAGTATTTAGGATTCGTCCGCGCACTTGTGCGTGTGAGCGATATGCTGTACCTTTGCAGCAAAATTACTATCTGATAAAGTATTATTTACAAAACAATGAGACAGAAACTACTTAGCATGCTTGCCCTCCTGATGCTGCTCCCCCTTTGGGGGCTGGGGGGCCAGGCTTGGGGCTGGGGCGGCTCGGGAACGAGCAGCGACCCCTGGCTCATCGCCACGGCTGCTGACTGGGACGCACTGGCCACAGGGGCGCAGGGCGACACCTACAGCGGCAAGTATTTCCGCCAGACGGCAGACATCACGGGTGTCACCACCATGGTGGGAACAAACGAAAAGCCCTTCGCCGGCATCTACGACGGCGACGGACACTCGCTCGGTGTAAGCATCGACAGCAATGATGCCTTCACCGCGCCCTTCCGCTACATCGGCGGCGCCACCATCCGCCACCTGCACATCACGGGCAGCGTCAGCGGCAACCTGCACACCGCAGGACTGGTGGGCGCCTGTGTGTCCGACGGTTCCCCCGTCGGAACAAACACCATCGACGACTGCCGCGTCTCAGCCACCATCACCGAGAAGCTGGGCGACGGCACGCTGCGCGCCGGCGGCTTCATCGGTCACGGTTACGAGGCGAAAAACGTGCTGACGGGCTGCCTCTTCGACGGCACCCTCAACGTGGCGACGGGCAGCGAGGACAGCTACGCCGCCGCCTTCATCGGCTGGAGCCACTACACCACTGCCGACCGCCAGAGCATCACCAACTGCCTGGACGCCGGCCAGTTCAACGGCTTCCGCCGCACGGCCCTCTACTACGCCTACTCCGAGAGCGACTATAGCGCCGACCACGCCATCACCCTCGACCGCTGCTACACCAGCACCATGAGCTACACCGTGGCGCAGGGCACCTTCGTCTTCAACAGCATCACCGTGCCCGACGGCTGCACCTACACCTTCGCCAGCGACCCCACGGTGAAGTTTGGCGGCAAGGACTACTGGACCACAGGTGCCGAGGTGAACATCACCGTGCCCGAGGGTACGCCCTTCGACCACTGGCGCACGCTGACCTATCCCGGCGTGTTTGTCGGCGACTGCTTCAAGGCCTCTGGCAAGCACCTGCTGCAGGACGTGACGGAACCCGTGCGTCTCGTCATCGAGACCAATGCCATCCCCGCCGCCGAGACCGAGCGCACCCTCTGGGGCGTCACCTACCGCTACCTCTCGCGCCAGGACTACCACTACTACTTCAGCGACGAGACCGTCGGCGCCAAGGGCTGGCACTTCGAGAACGACACCGACCCGAAAGCCAACCTGCTGGCCTACGATGCCAACGGCGATGCCTCGGAGATTACCGTCGTCACCGGCTACAAGGAGAGCGACTACAACGACGACGGCGTGCAGATACACAACGACCTCGTGGGCGACTGGCGCGCCCACACCCACCTGGCCATGATTGCGCCGCGTGCCTTCAACAACAGCTCGGCGCTGAAGACCCTCTACTTCAAGGACACCGACGCCAACAACTACAACGCCCTGCTGCCCTTCGACTTCGAGATTGGCAACGAGGCATTTGCCAACTGTCCCAACCTGACGGAGGTGAAGATGATGCAGTACACCACCGAGGGCACCAACCACTGGGAGGGCCTCGCCCCCGCACAGGTGACGAAGCTGGGCGACAACATCTTCCTGGCCTCGCCCAACGCCAAGGTGAGCACGCACCGAAGCGTCTATCAGCAGTACCTGAGCAGCACGACGTGGAAGCCCTACCGCTCGCGCGTCATCATCTACGACGCCACTGTGGAGGACTTCACCGAGCATGGCGTGAAGTACCATAAGTTCCGCAACGCCGACGAGACCGAGGCGCTGACCAACGCCGATAAGGAGCAGATGATGGACAACCACCTGCGCATCTGGAACGCCGACTACCAGCAGTTCAGCGCCGCCGAGCTGCTCGACACCAAGGACGATGCCACCGTCTACTACACCTACGTGGTGGGCGTCGATGACGACGCCATCGACAGCTACGACGGCGTGGTGCGCATCTACAACGACGCCGGCTCCTACTACAACTACAAGACGCTGGCCTTAGGCCGCAACGCCATCGCCGGCAACGAGCACGTGAAGACCATCGAGTTCTACCAGAGCGCGGGCCGCAGCGACAACTCGTACAGCGACCTGAAGATGGTCATACAGAACGGTGCCCTCAAGGGCTGCAAGAACCTGAAGGAGCTGCGCCTGTTCTACTACGTGGAGGAAGGCACCGACCACTGGGAGAGCCTTGGCCCGAAGGACGTCATCCCGGGCGACAACATCTTCGGCGAGCCGACGGTGGAGGAACTGGAGACCATGAGCGAGGCGGAGATAGAGAGCGCTCCCCGCGTGCCCGAGGGCTTCAAGATTCTCGTCTCCACCAACCGCTACCAGGACTTCCTCAACGACCCCAACTGGGTGAACTACATCGGCTATATCGAGCCGGTCGATTTCGACCCCACCGGCGGCAGCAAGACCGACTTCACCCGCAACGGCCTCACCTACGGCTACATCACCAACCCCGGCGGCATCCTGCAGACCTCGCAGGTGGTGAGCCAGGACGTGTCGTGGTGGACGGCACCGCGCATCGCTCTGGAGGTGGCACTCACGCTGGCCACCTGGGGCATGACGGGCGGCGGCACGGCAGCAGCCGGTGGCGCAACAACCGAAGAGATTGCCGGCGCACAGTTGTTGTTGCAAACAGCCGAGGAAAATCTGACCCTGCTTCAAAATATACACGGTTCCGAATTATTATGTCAATGGTTGACTGAAAATGCCGGCAAGACGCTGACCGAGTTGGGATGCCAGCCAAACTCTTTGGGAACAATAATCGCCCAAGGAGCCGTTGATGAAGGTGGAAAGATAGTAGCTGTTGAATATCTTAACTCTGTAAGCTATTACATGGTTAAAGAAGGCCTCGAGCAGGGCTTCAGAGCAGGCATCAGAGCCCAAACCGCCCTTATCGCCGCAAAGAAGGCAGCCCAGCAGGCTGCCGCCAAGGCCGCAAGGGCAGCCATCCTGCAGCCCCTGCTCACCAGTGCCGTAGCCGCTGCTACCACCACCAGCAGCTACCTTGCCTCACAGGCCTGGGGCGGCAGCGGCTCGTACAACGGCGATGCGCTGAACAAGGGTATGCGCGAGAACATCCTGTCGAATATCCACCAGGTGGGACTGGTGGGCGGCGGCTACGTCATCACCACACCGTCGAAGAACCTCCTATACCATAATTATATTAAGAGCGTGGACGACAACTTAGAGAACGCCGTCATCTACGCTGGCTTCGACGACGACGGCAACAGCACCACGTCGAACATCACGATGACCTTCGCCCCGAAGGCCTTCCAGAACAAGACGAACCTCAGGACTATCTCGTTCCACGCCAACGAGGGACAGACCAGCAACGCCTCGATGGCCATGATGATTACCATCCCCGACTCGGCCTTCGTGGGCTGCACCAACCTGACGGAACTGAACCTGCTGCTGAAGGACAACGAAAAGGGCACCCGCGCCCTCGGTCCCGAGAACTTCGTGCTCGCCGGCGACAGCATCTTTGCAGGTCTGGACTCGCTGCGGTTCCACATCCTCATCGACGAGAGCCGCAAGCAGGACTTCCTCGACAACGAGTCGTGGGCACCGCTGGCCCGTTTCTTCAAGTACGGCACCGCCAAGCCCGAGGTGCAGTACCGCGAGTACGGCGCAAGCTACGCCTACGCCTACGAGCAGAACTCCATCAAGAAGGAGAACAAGGTGAGCGGCCACTTGATTGAGCACACCATCGTCACCGGCATGGACTCCACGGACTACTACGGCTTCGCACAGCTGCACCAAGGCGCCGTGAAACTGTGCAACGACATCGGCACCTACAACAACTACCAGCTGGACTACGTGCAGCGCAAGGCCTTCTACGGCAACCCGATGCTGCGCACCGTGTCGTTCACCGACCTCTATGGGGCTGGCGGCATCGGCGACAGCTACAGCAGCCTCGACATCACGCTGCAAGACTCCTGCTTCGCCTTCTGCCCGAACCTCGTGAACATCGACCTCGTCTATATGAAAACCGACGGTACGAACAAGCTCGTGCCCCTGACACCGCAGCAGGTGAAGGCCGGCAAGGGCATCCTCGACGGCACCACCGCCAAGATAAAAATGCTGCCCGAGCAGGTGGCCTGGTTCGAGGCCGACACGACATGGAACGTCTATCGCGACCGCTTCATGCCCTGCATCATGCGCAAGACCGACGAAGAGGTGTACAACAGGCTGAAGGACATGCGCTACTATGACCCCGCCGCCACCGGCACCGACGACGACCTGTGGGACGACTTCATCGACCTGGCACGCATCGCCGGCGTGGGCTTCTCGTGGCTCGACGGCCGCTTCACCAACAACGACAGGGTGCGCTCCTTCGCCGACTTCAAGCAGTTCGAGAGCGTGGGCCTCGACTATGTGGGCGGCGGATGGTTCAACGGCTGCCGTAACCTCGGCAGCATCAGCCTGCCCTCCACCATCAAGCGCATCGGACACGACGCGCTGGCCAACACCGGCCTCCGCGAGATAGAGATTCCCGCCTCGGTGACAGAGATTGAGCAGGATGCCTTCCTCGGCTCCACGTCGCTGAACACCATCATCGTGCGCGGCGAGACACCCGCCACGCTGAGCGGCAGCAACCAGTTTGACAAGCACGACGGACTGCGCATCTACGTGCCGGCTGCCAGCATCGATGCCTACAAGACGGCATGGAGCGACTACGCCCAGTACATCGTGAGCGATGCCGACTACAAGAAGGTGACGCACATCACCACCACCGCCGTGGGCCAGGTGGCCGACAAGCTCGGCCTCACGCCCGTGAAGGAGAACAGCAAGATACGCTACCTGCAGGGCGACTATGCCAAGTACGACTCGCTGACCGTCAGCGGACCGCTGAACGGCGACGACGTGGCCGTGCTGCGCCACCTGATGGGAGCAAACGCCTGGGAGAGCGACCCCACGGGCGGCCGCCTGCGCTACCTCAACCTCTGGGGCGCTACCCTCTGCAAGGACACCGAGCACTCGTATAACGGCTACGGCGTGGATGAATACTTAGAGAAGGACAACTGGGTGGGCGAGTACATGTTCCACAACTGCACCGCCTTAGAGACCCTCATCCTGCCTGCCTCCGTCACGGAGATTGGCGAGAACACCTTCCAGGAGGCCACCGCCCTGAAGCGCATCTGCGTGGGCCGCAACACCACGAAGTACACCCGCGACCTGCTGCAGGATCTCGAAGGCATCGAGGAGCTCGTCTTCCTCACCGACCAGTTCGCCTCGTCAGAGAGCAGCGACCCGTGGGAGGCCGACATCGACGTGGTCTATGTGCGGCAGTCGCAACTGGCCGACTACATGAGCGACCCGGCCCTGACGCGCCGCACGCAGAACGTGACGACCGTCTTCGAGGACGATCAGGTGATGTGGGTGCTGGCCGAAGGGGAACACTACTTCCCATCGGAGTACCTCAACCTGGAGAGCGTGGAAGGCATCTTCACCGAGGAGAACAGCAAGGAGATCATCTCCTTCGACGAGTTCCAATACTTCCAGAATGTGAAGCGGCTCGATGCCACCTTCACCGGCTGCACCAACCTGTCGAATATCTCGCTGCCCGACTCCATCGAGTATATCGGCTATGACGCGTTCCGCAACTGCCGCCACCTGAAGAACATCTACATCTCGTGCGACAGCGTGCCCGAAATCGATGCCAACGCCTTCGACACCCAGGTGGAGAACTCCTACGGCGACGACGACTTCCGCATCTACGTGCCGAAAGACCTGTGCAAGCGCTACCGCGAGGCATGGCCGCAGTACGCACAGTATATCAATGTGGACACCCGCCGCTACACCGACGACGACATCATCACCGTCACCGTGACGGAGGCGAACACGTTGGCCCAGGCACTGGGGCTGACCATCACCACCGACAAGCGTGCCGACGGACAGCAGTACATCAGCAGTGCACGCGGCGACTACTCGCAGTACAAGCGGCTGAAGGTGGTTGGTCCCATCTCAGGCGCAGACCTCAGCATCCTGCGCTACCTCGCCGGCTACTGCCCCTGGACCAACACGCGCAACTACATGGGCAAGCTGGAGTACCTCGACCTCTACGACGCCAACCTCGTGAAGAGCGACTGGACCGTGGCCACCGATGCATACTATAAGTGGTTCACAAAGTACAGCTCGTACAAGATGGCGCATATCTCGGAGGACAACACCTTCCCCACCTACGGTCTGCTGCAGGCCTATAACCTGAAGACGCTCATCCTGCCGAAGAGCTGTACCAAGATGGACCTCTACGGCCTGTTAGAGTGCGAGGGTCTGGAGGTGCTGGTCATCGGCGACAAGATGGAGGACTTCAACTGGAGTGCCCTCGACAACGACGCCATGCTGACCCGTCTCTACATCCTCTCCGAGAAGAAGACGCAGATGACCGACCAGCCGTGGGTGCTCCGCGAGTTCGCCAACAACTACAACCCGACCTTCGACGGCTTCTACGTGCGGCCCAGCCTCTACCAGGAGTACCTGAAGGACCAGAACTACACGCAGAACATGCAGCGCACGAACCTCATCTCGAAGGGTGAGTTCGAGGAGGACGAGTCGTTCCTGGCCTTCGCCGCACACGGCGCCGCCACCCAGGACGACCTGGCCAACGTGACCGATGTAACAGGATGGTTCCAGAGCCACCCGGGCATCACTGACCTCACGCCGTTAGGCTACACCCTCATCGACTCGCTGAAGACAGCCGACATCGCACCGCTGACCAGCCTCAAGAAGGTGACGCTGCCCGTGACGCTCACCGTGCTTGAAGATAATGTCTTCAAGAACGCCACCGGCCTGCGCTACGTGGACATGCTGATGTGCGACTCGACCAACGTCATCGCCGACGTGAAGGCTCGCGGCTTCAGCCGTATCGGCATCGACAGCCTGCAGACGCTCGTCTACCTGCCCCACACCTACGGCACCCACGACGGCACCAACCTCATAGTAGCCACCACTCCCGGCAGTTCCGCCACCACTCCCGGCGGGTCACCGTCGGGCACCGCCACCCTCGCCGCCAAGACCTTCCGCCTTGTGGACGGCAAGGACTACTGCGTGCCCTACGCCTTCACCGCCGAGAGCGTGGTGAACTCGCGCTCGCTGCCCGCCAGTGCCGTGCCCTACACCGTCTGCGTGCCGTACGAACTCGACGTGCCGGCCTACGCCCGCGCCTACGAGCTAACGGACCGCGACGGAAGCACGCTGACCTTCACTGAGGTGGCCAAGGGTACTAAGCTCCAGGCCATGACACCCTATTTGGTGAAGGTGGTGGGCAACAAGCGTCTGCGCAAGATGTCGACCACGCTGAACACGAGCATCGCCCAGACCATCCCCGCCAATGGCGGCAGCACCTTCGGCCAGCAGGTCGACGTGCTGGGCTACTCGCTACGCGGCACGCTCTCGGCCATCAGCAACGCCGAAGCCGCCGAGTTGGGAGCCTACATCCTGCAGAGCGACGGCGACTGGCACCCCGTAGTAGCCACCACTCCCGACGGGTCACCGTCGGGCACCGCCGCCAGCGTCCTGCCCTTCCGTGCCTACCTGCTGCCCAGCGCCCGCAACGCCGCCCGCAGCATCGGCATGAGCCTCGTGGACGACACCACCGGCATCGACACCATCGAGACCGTCGACGCCGACGGCACCCGCCGCTACTACGACCTGAATGGCCGGGAGCTGCCGGGCAAGCCTGCAAAGGGTATGTATATATATAATGGTAAGAAGTATGTCAATAAATAAAACGACATGATGAAAACAAAAAGCATATTCGCAATGCTGATCATCGCCCTTACGGCGATGACCAGCTGCACCGACAACAAAGACAACGAGCCTGCCGGCCCTGCCACCAAGGCACAGTATGAGGCCGTGACCGGCCACTGGTATGCCGAGATACCCATCAGCGGCGAGACCGACAACTGGCGCACCGAGGAGGAGGGCGACGTGACCACCTACGACAAGATAGACGCTCTCATCTACCTGGATGCCAACACCGACGACGTCATCATCGCTACCGGCTTCTGGGGCTACATCTACCTGCAGGACAACGACATGGTGAACTACGGCGGCCTGCTCAGCAGCGATGACGTCATCTTCCAGTTCTCCATGACTACCGACGGCTACATCACCCCGTCGAGCCATTTGGCTGACGCACCCAAAATTACCAACATGCACTACGATGCCACAGCGAACGTCATCACCGCTACAGCAGACTACAAGGGAAAGTCGCTCAGCCTCACCTTCGTCCGCCCCGATGAAGAGGCCATGAGCCGCCTCAATGAGTGCTACGAGATGCTGATGGAAGAGGGCATCGTCAGTGCCTACGACGACGGCGGCAACATCATCCTCTCCGACGTCAACGATGACCCTGCCGACGAGCCCTCGCGGGCCCGCCGCAGATAAGAACAGCAAACAATAATTCATGTAAACAACAATGAAACGTAAAGACTATCAGAAGCCGACGATGGAGGTCGTAGAGCTTCAGCAGCGGGCGACGCTGCTCAACACAAGTACACAATTAAACGTAACATACACTGAAGAGGAATGGGAGGCAGAAGAATGAAACAGATAAAGACCCTGGGCTGGCTGGTCGTGGCCGCAGCCCTCACCACCACCTTTGCCGCCTGCTCCAACGACGACAACGACACGCCCGACACCCCCGCCGCTCCCGCGAAGAGCATCACCATCACCGTAGGGGCCGGCATCACCGACGACAATGCCACACGCAGTGCCATCACCACCGAAGGCACGTCGCGCACACTGACGTTCACCACTGGCGACAAGCTGTTCGTAAGAGCTTCATACGGTACTGCTGCAAATGATGATTCTGACTGTTATGAACATGTCCTGAGCGGCTACCTCACGATGGTAGGTTCGCCTTCGGCTGACGGCAAGAGAGCCTCCTTCACAGGCGACCTCGAACAATGGGACAGAGGTGATAAAGACGCTGAAGGTAATTACACCTACACGAAAGCCGCCAGCATCACCGTCTCAGTCGGTGACGACCCGCTGTCTGCCGAAGTAACCTACGCCACGCTGGTTCACAAAAACGCAGTCAAGGATACCGATTATGATGACGAAGACTGGAGGATCCTCTTTAAGTACGATGTACTGGCCAGCGACGTGAACACACTGATGACCAAGAACCTCGAAATCGTTACGACGGTATACGACTCCAAATCGTTTAAATTCAACGAGAGTATTAGTCCCACATTACCCATCCTCAACTGCACTATCAGTGGCCTGACAAACAACGCCACATACAACGTCACCTACACTTATGCTAACAGTATAACAGGGGTGAAGGTCGACTCGTATTCCCTCACGTCCACGGTGACCGCCAACGAGAACGGCACGGCCACGTTTGCTTTCTTCGGCATGTACCAAGAAGGAGAGAATTATTCCCACACCCTCACCTTCGAGAACATCAACGACAACAGCGATACGAAGACCGTCACCATCGGCACAAGAGACCTCAGCAGTTATAAGACCAAGGTGCTCAACGTCACCCGCACCGCCAACTGACATTCCCGCTGACTTAATACCTTAGCGAATATGAATCCAAAGTCTCACCATAAAGACTCGCGCCCTCCGCCTGCTGCGTATTAAGGAACCCCGGCTGGGGGTGTCGGCACACTTTCTTAAGCCTAAGAAAACCAGGCGAGGGGTGTCGGCACACTTTCTTAAGCCGAAGGAAACCAGATGAGGGGTGTCGGCAGGCTTCCTTAAGCCGAAGGAAACGCGGCGGGGGGTGTCTGCACACTTCCTTAAGAGCGACAAGACAAAAAGATGTATAACAATCAAAACACGAAGAGACTATGGATACAAACTTTCTGAGACCCAACAAGGCTGCGCTCACCAACGCGCAGTACTACTCGTTCATGACGGCCTTCGGCGAGCAGCTCGCGTCGGCAGGCTTCACGGCAGCGGCTATACAGTCGCGCCAGACGGCACTGGCCGAGCAGACGGCACTCATCGACAAGTACCTGAAGATACAGCAAGGCTCGTACCTGAGCCAGGAAATCTACAACGCCGACCACCGCGGCGACATGGCCTACGGCACCGCCCACGCCGTGGTGCTGGCATGGCTGGGCCGCGAGTTCCAGCCGCAGGCCGAGGCCGCCGAGGTGCTGAACCGCCTGTTCCGGCTCTACAAAATCAACACCTCGGCACAGTACGACGAGCAGTGGGGACTGGTGGGCAACTTCCTGACCGACATCGAGAAGCCAGAACTGCAGACCCACATCCAGACCCTCGGCATCGCCCAGCCGCTGCAGGTGCTACGCGAGTGCTACACGCAGATGAAGACCCTCATCCGCCAGCGCGACGACGAGCAGAACGGCCGCGTGAAGGGTGCCCTGGCCCAGACCCGCAAGGACTGCGACCGCGCCTACAACGCCGTACTCGACATCATCGAGGCCGCAGCCCTCATGGCCGACGACGCCACCCCGTACTACGACTTCATCACCCGCTGGAACACCGCCCTCAATCGCTACATCCAGCAGATTATCTCGAAGAAGGGCGGCTCGTCGTCCAGCGGAGTAGGCACCATCACCACCGGCGGCGGCACGACCGACGATAACGAAAACCAAAACGAAAACGAAAACGGCGGCGGCTCGTCTTCTGACGGCGGCAGTGGTTCATCCGACGGCGGTTCTGACAACAGCGGTTCGACGGATAACGGCGGCTCGACGGGCGGCGACAGCGATTCCGACAGCGGTTCCAGTTCTGGCGGCTCGAACGATGGCGGCTACAACTTCGGATAATCCGCTTAATATTCCGTAAAACTATCTCCCATATACGCCGTATTTGGGAGATTTTTCGTAATTTTGCAGTCGATTATTAAAATGCTAATATGAATCAGAAGAAACTATGGATGCTCGCCGCCATCCTTGCAATCATTTGCGGCGCATGTGTGATTACCTGTTGCAACAGCGATGATGACAACCCCGTTGTCAGTCCGACCGACGACAGCAGTCAGTTTGTAACGCTCAGCGAGGCCGTGCCCGATGCCATTCTGGAGATACGCTACTACGGCACGTACAACTTCGTGGGTGCCCGCATTGACGGCTATGAGGAGCCGACGGCTCTGCTGACGAAGCAGGCGGCAGCAGCCCTAAAGGAAGTGAGCGACGACGTGATGTCGCAAGGGTATCGCCTGAAGATATACGATGCCTACCGCCCGCAGAAGGGCGTGGACCACTTTGTGCGCTGGGCTGCCGACCTCTCGGACACAAAAATGAAGCCCTACTTCTATCCAGATCTTGACAAGAGCGTGCTCTTTGAACAGGAGTAC